>CALVIF010000026.1 GCA_944329395.1 uncultured Bacilli bacterium
CTCCTGTGAATTACAGGTTACAATCCTCTAATTAGAAACTATTTATAAACTGTCCAACTTTTGGGGTTCAGTTCAAATAAGGTTCTAAAAAATTAGTTTATAGCGTCTTTTAATGCAGTACCAGCTTTAAAAGTAACTGCTTTTCTAGCTGCAATCTTAACAGTCTCACCAGTTCTAGGATTACGTCCTTCACGAGCAGCTCTTTCAGATACATCAAAAGTTCCAAAACCAACAAGTGGTACTTTATCACCTTTTACTAAAGCCTCTGTAATAGCTGCAAATGTAGCATCTATAGCCTTAGTTGCATCTGTCTTTGTTAAACCTGTTGCTAAAGCAACAGCCTCTACTAATTCAACTTTTTTCATTTAATATTCCTCCTATTATTAAATAAGCATAAGTTATGCTTATATATAAAATCTAACATGAAATATATTAAATTGCAAGTAATATCAACAAAATTTACAACTATTTACTCATTGAATTTAATATAGCAGTTAATAATGATATAATATGACCCAAAGCAAAGAAAAACAAACATACTAAAAAGCTACCAAACCAAAACAAAACAGTTAAAAAGAAATTAAATTCAGTTGAAACACATCTAGCAGTATAAAGTGAAACATTACTACAAGTTGGAAATAAATTTCCAAGAACAATTCCAAAAATTAAACAAATAAAATATGTAATTATTGAAAACTTTTGATACCAATTAAATTCATATTTTCCAAATTTTTTTTCAATACTTTTAAATTTTGGAAGTTCCTTTTTTTTCTTTTCAATATCATCAAATAAATTCATCATTATTCACCTCGTTTTTCTTTACTATTATACTTTTTATTGTTTTTATTAGCAGTATACTTTAAATCATCAGTTTTATTTTTTTTATCATTACTATCACTATTTTTTAAACTATTACTTTTTTCACTAACCTTATCATTTTCCACATTAATATTTTTAATATTTTGTGATAAATCATCAATTTTTTCTCCAATATTTGAAACAATATTATCAACATGAACTTCATCAATTAACTCAACAAATTTTTTTGAAATTTCTGATAATTTTTCACCACAATCACCAAGATTATTGTAAACATTTATTTTATTTAAATCCAAATACAAACTATAAATATATATATATCTTGCAAATAAAATAATATAAATACAATCAAAAGTAGCTAAAAAAGTTCCATCAACAGTCGAAGTAGAAATAAGACTAACAGCATACAAAGTAATTTCAACAATCAAAATAGCATTAAAATACCATTCGCTAGATAATTCATTAAATAAAGATTTATTTAATTTAAAATCTTTCCATAGCCTTGTTCCTCTTAAAAAAGTATGAAAAAAATATACAAGTATTAAAAAATTATTTAATAAACTAAGTAAAGATACTAAAGTAAAAGATTGTAATACAGTTAATAATGATGTACCAAAAATTACTATGAAAAAAATTATCATTAAAACATTAGCGTAATCAAAATATTTTTTACCAAAATTAAACTGCAACAAAACAAAATAAACTAATACAATCATATAAGTAATATTGTGATTTAAAATATTTTGTACTAATACCAAAGCACTAACTTCACTTGTAACTAAAAATGACTGACTAATCAAAATAATCAACGAAATAATTCCAATAATTAATAAACTAATCAAATTAGGATTATTATACCATTCATCATTTTTTTCTTGTATTTTCATAAAAACATCCTCCTAAAACAAGTATATCACTTCTAAATCCAAACATAAAGAACTTAATATTTATAAATTAACAATTTAACAGTAAATAAACATAAAACAGATTTTTCTTTAAAAGCTATAAAAAATATGATATAATACGTTTAAATTGGAGGTGATTATATGCCATTACCAACTATCGCACTTGTTGGAAGACCTAATGTTGGAAAATCAACACTATTTAATAAAATTGTAGGAAAGAAAATCTCAATAATTGAAGATATCCCTGGAGTAACAAGAGATAGAATTTATCAAGAGGCAACATACAATCAAAAAAAATTCTATTTAGTTGATACTGGCGGTATTGATACAACCAAAGAAATATTTAATAACGAAATTAAAATTCAAGCTGAAATAGCTATAAACGAAGCAGATATTGTAGTATTTATTGTAGATGGAAAAGAAGGACTAACTAATAATGATTTTATTATTAGAGATTTATTAAGAAAAAGCAATAAAAAAATAATTGTTGCAATAAATAAAATGGACGTTAAAGAAGCTCAAAATAATATATATGACTTCTATGAATTAGGATTTGATACATATATTCCAATTAGTAGCATACATAATGTAGGATTTACTGAATTAATGGACACAATAACAAAAAATTTTCCAGAACACGAAGATATAGATAATCGCTTAAAACTTTCAATCATTGGAAGACCAAACGTAGGAAAAAGTAGTTTAATGAATGCCCTTTTAAACGAAGAGCGTGTTGTCGTTTCTAATATAGCAGGAACAACAAGAGATTCAATTGATTCAGTTTTAAAATATCATAATGAAGAATATGTATTGATTGATACAGCAGGAATGCGAAAAAAAGGGAAAATTTTTGAAAATATTGAAAAATATAGCCTATTACGATCTCTAAAAGCCATAGATAGAAGTGACATTTGCTTAGTAGTAATTAATGCTGAAGAAGGAATTAAAGAACATGATAAACATATTGCTGGACATGCAATCGAACGAGGAAAAGGTATAGTTTTTGTAGTAAATAAGTGGGATACTATAAAAGATACAACTATTCAAGAATTTGAGAAAAAAATGCGGGCAGAATTTCAATTCGCAACATATGCACCAATTGTTTATTTATCCGCTTTAACCAAAAAACGTATCCATACATTAATGCCAGAAATTTTAAAAGTAGCTGAAAACATAAATCGTGAAATAAAAACAAGCATTATAAATGAAATGATTCAAGATGCATATCAATTAAATATACCACCATCATATAAAGGTAAAAGATTAAAAATATACTTCACATCACAAACAGGTATTAAACCACCAAAATTTACATTTAGAGTAAATAATAAAGGATTAGTACACTTCTCATATGAGCGATATTTAGAAAATAAAATTAGAGAAAACTTTGATTTTACAGGAACACCAATTATATTACAATTTAAAAATAGAAATGATAATGATTAGAGGTACTTTATGATAATTGATGATAATTTTAATGTTAATGGGAATAACTTTAAAAATAACAATGACTTTATCAATTTAAAAAAAAGACATCAAAATGATGGTATAATTTCAAAAGAAAACAATCTTTTAACAAGAGATTTATCAACATTTAGTCACATAGATCCAGCTGATAGCAAAACAATGTCAGAAATGACTGTTGCAATGCTACAACAAAGATATAAAAATAAAACAATATCACAAAATGATTTTACAAAAAAATGTACAGATTTTGCCAAAAATAGACAATAAATAAAATCCTCCACATATAATTATATAGGAGGATTTTTAATGTTCGGAGATAATTTTTTTAAAAAAGTTGAAGATAAAACAAACGTTGATAAAAAAACAATTATGTCATTAGCTCAAAAACTTCAAAATTCAAATATGCACGATGAAAAAACAATAAGAGACTTGATAAAAGAAATAAGTACAATTACAGGTAAAAATGTTTCAAAAGAAAAAGAAGATAAAATCGTAAACTCTATTTTAAAAGATAATATTCCCAAAAATATCGATTCAATGTTTTAAAGAACTAATTGTTCTTTTTATTATACAATAAATATTTACGTTCAAATTATAATTTAAAATTTTTCTTGTTCTTTTTTTTTATTATAAAACATACATATTACTGTATAAGGAGAATGTATATGGATAAATATGAAATAATTAAAAATATTGCAAAAAGAAGCGGTGGCGATATTTATCTAGGAGTTGTTGGTGCAGTAAGAACAGGTAAATCAACATTTATAAAGCGCATTGTTGAAACATTAATTGTACCAAATATAGAAAATGAATATGAACGAAAAAGAGCACTAGATGAAATACCACAAAGTGCAGCTGGAAAAACAATTATGACAACAGAACCAAAATTTGTTCCAAATAATGTAGCTAATATTAAAATTGAAGACTTCTCATGCAATATAAGACTTATTGATTGCGTTGGATATATGATAGAAAAAGCAAATGGTGCAAATGATGAAAACGGGCCAAGAATGGTAAAAACGCCATGGTACACAGAAGAAATTCCATTTGTTGAAGCTGCCGAAATAGGAACTGAAAAAGTTATAAAAGAACATTCAACAATAGGAATTGTAGTAACAACAGATGGATCAATTGGTGAATTTGAAAGAAACGATTATGTAGAAGCTGAAACCCGTGTAATCCAAGAACTAAAAAGTATTGGGAAACCATTTATTGTTATATTAAATTCAACACACCCAACATTACCAGAAACAGAACGTCTAGCTGAAAAATTAAAAGAAGAACATAAAGTACCAGTAATACCAATTAGTATTGAAGCAATGAATGAAAAAGATATGTATAATATATTAAAAGAAGCTTTGTATGAATTTCCTGTTTTAGAAGTAAAAATTAATATGCCAGAATGGATAGCAATTTTAAATCCAGATCACCCAGTTAAAAAAAGTTACATAGAATCAATCAAAGAAAGTGTCGTAGAAATTGATAAATTAAAAGACATAGATAATATTATCAGTCACTTTTTATCAAATGATATGATAGAAAAAAGTTATCTATCAGACGTTGATCCATCAACAGGAATAATAACTGTAAACTTAACTGCACCAGCAAATTTGTATAATAAAACACTAACAGATATTATAAAAATAGACGTAAAAAATAAAGCAGATTTACTTGCACTATTCCAAGAATTTAACACAGCAAAAAAAGAATATGATCAAATTAAATATGCTTTAAAAATGGTCAAACAAACAGGCTATGGAGTGGCAACACCATCAATTGAAGATATGAAATTAGATAAACCAGAAATAATAAAACAAGGACCAAGATTTGGTGTAAAGTTAAAAGCTGTTGCACCATCAATACATATGATCAGAGTAGATGTCGAATCGACATTTGAACCAATTATAGGAAGTGAAGTTCAAAGCAAAGAATTAATAGATTATATAATGAAAGATCACGATAAAAACCCAAATGAAATTTGGAAAAGCGAAATATTTGGACGTAGTCTAGACTCTATAGTTCAAGAAGGAATACAATCGAAAATTAATCTAATGCCAGATAACATTAGATTCAAACTACAAACCACATTATCAAAAGTAGTAAACAAAGGCTCAAATAATATGATTGCTATTGTAATATAAAATTATTTAAATATTATTTTAAGTAACAAAGTATTTTTAGAAAAAATTTTCTAAAAATATTTTTTTATATTAAAATAAAAAGTAATTATACAATAAAATTATCAATTTACTTATATAACATAACTTTTTTCAAGCAAGCCTAAAATATAATCTCCATAAACAAATTCACCAAATTCAACTATCTTATTAATATCAGAAATATCTTTAACCAAACAATAATAATAACCATCATAATATTTAATATTTAATACATCTTTTATAACAAAATAATCATCAGTCTTAAAATAAATATCTTCATCAAAATAAACAACTACTCTTAAATCAACTATATTACTTCTTTCACAATTTTCAAACTTAATTCCTTCCAAAAATAAACCAACCTTCTGATCTAAAAAAACCTTTATCTTATAAAAACCACTTAATTTCAATTTATTTTTATATTTTAAAATAGTTTTTTTTACAACATTTATAATTTCCTCCTTATCATTATAATCATTTATTTTAGCATACAAATTGTTTATAAAAAAAGAAAACTCATCATCAGAAATAATTATAAATCTCATATATTCACCTAATAATAATATATGAAAAAAACCTAGATAGTTTCATCTACTAGGTTTTCTAATTTTTTTAATAATTCTTTTACTCCTAATTTAGTAACACTAGAATAAACAACTAAGTCATCACCTACAACTAAATCCAAAGTATCTAAAATCAACTTTAAATTATGCTGCTTTTTACTACCTCCTACTTTATCGGATTTAGTAGCCACAACAGTAACAGGCAAATTATAATACTTTAAAAAATTATACATTAACAAATCATCATCGGTAGGCTTCATTCTAAAATCTATCAACAAAAAAACCCTTTTTAAATTATCCCTTTTTTCTAAATATTCTTCAATCATCATTCCAAATTTAGTTTGAGTTTTCTTATCTGTTGCTGCATAACCATATCCAGGAACATCAATTAAATAAAAGCTATTATTAACACAATAAAAATTAAGCGTCTGAGTCTTACCAGGTTTAGATGATGTATGAGCTAAATTTTTACGTGAAAGTAAAGAATTAATAAAACTACTCTTACCAACATTACTTCTACCAACAAGTAAAAATTCAGGCTTATTACCCTCTGGATATTGACTTCTTCTAGTGGCAATAACCTCTAAATTTGCATCTTTAATTATCATTAATATTAGCCTCCTCTAATCCTTCCTTATAACCCTTTAAAAACATATCTAAATCGTTTATTAAATTCATAGCTTCATCAAAGGACTTTAATTTAGCACCAGCAGCTTGCTTATGACCTCCGCCATTATACTTTTCCGCAATTTGATTAATTTCAGGTCCTCTTGAACGAATAGAAACTCTAACTTGATCATTTTTTACATCCTCAGTAATAGTTGCCCAAACCAAAACTTCGTTTATAAAATTAAAATTATTAACCATATTGCCAGCTGCAGCACTATCAACATCAAATTGATTAATAATTTCATCAGTAATTTTAATATATCCCAAAGAATTTTCTGTAACAATCATATTCAATGAAATATATCCTTCAAGTCTAACCTCATTAAGAGGTCTAGCATATAGCTGTTGATACAAATCAGATATATCAAAATGATAATCATTCAAAAATTGCGATACTAACAAAAATGTTTCAGCAGTACAAGAATTAAACAAAAACCTATTTGAATCAGATACCAAACCAATAAATAAAGTTTTGGCAATATCTTTATTGCACTGCAATTTAGTCTCAGAAATTAATTTCATAATTATCTGACAAGCAGAACATGCAGTATCTTCAATTAATTCCAAATCACAAAACTTTTCTATAAATGGATGATGATCTATTTTTATTGAATAAGAAAAACTATCAACATCGGCTGAATCAACACGTTTTTTATCAGGTGTATCAACAATAATTAACAAAGCATTATTAAACTTATCAAATTTATCTAATTTACCTAAAAAAGTAAATTTTGCACTCCCTGTTCCAACAGCATAAACTTTTTTTTCAGGAAATGTTAACTTTATTGAATCCCTCAATGCAATCTGACTTGCCATCGCATCAGGATCAACTCCGATATGTCTAGCAATAACAATGGTATTGTATTTTTTTATTTCCTTAAATATTTTCTTATACATATTATATTTCCTATCTATTAATCAAATTTAATGTATCTCTCGCAATCATTAGTTCTTCATCAGTAGGAATAACATAAACGGCTATTTTAGAACTTGATGTACTAATTTTTTTTGTTCTATTACTATCATTATTAATTTCATCATCAATTTTTACTCCAAGGCATTCTAACTTTTGACAAATTTCTTTACGTATCAAAGCATTATTTTCACCAACACCAGCTGTAAACACAATTGCATCAGCACCACCAAGCAAAACATAATATTGTGCAATATAGTCAACAATACGACGAACATATTTATTCTTAGCAACAATACAACGTTTATCATTCTCACTACACTTTGCAAGAACATCTCGCATATCACTACTAAACTCACTTAGACCCATCAATCCACTACGTCTATTTAAATCATCAATAACTTCACCAGCATTTTTACCTTCCTGTTCCATAACACAAGGAATAATAGAAGGATCAATATCACCAGAACGGCTTCCCATCATTATACCAGCAAGCGGTGTAAATCCCATAGATGTATCCACACACTTTCCATCCTTAATTGCTGTAATTGAACCACCATTTCCAATATGACAACTTATTAATCTATACTCTGAAGTTCCTAACAATTTTTTCACTTGTAATGCAATATAACGATGACTAGTACCATGAGCACCGTATTTTCTTATACCATACTGCTCATACCATTTATAAGGAACAGCATATAAATATGCTTCCTCATCCATCGTTTGATGAAATGCTGTATCAAAAACAGCAACTTGAACTGCATCAGGTAACGCTTTCTTAAAAGCTTCAATACCAAGCATATTAGCAGGATTATGTAAAGGAGCAAAATCCTTAATAGATTCTAATTTAGTCATAACCTCATCATTAACCACTACAGATTCTTTAAATATATCTTTTCCTTGAACAATTCTATGACCTACTCCATGTATTTCATACAAATTCTCAATAATACCCAAAGCTAATAATTTTTCTAATAAAATATTTACAGCCTCCAAATGAGTCGGTAAATCAACTTCCTGAGTAATCTTTTCTGATTTAAACTTAATAGTATAACAACTACCATCAATTCCAATTCTTTCAAATACTCCATTAGCAATAACGCTTTCATCATCCATATTAAAAAGACTAAATTTTAAAGAACTACTCCCTGCATTTATTGATAAAATTTTCATAATACACCCTCATTTCCAAAATCTATTAATATTATACTACAAACAAAAAAATATTAAAAGACTCTAAAAAACTTAACGTCTTTGACAATCATTATACTATAATTTAAATATTCAAACAAGAAAATAAATTATATACAAAAAAGATAGGAACTATTCCTATCTTTTAAGCTATAACAAAAGTTATTTATTTGTATTATAGCTTCCACTTACTTGATTTAATCCGTTTTGTACTAAACGTCTTGTTATTTCACCACCAACTGTACCATTTGCACGACTAGTAGCATCTGCTCCTAGATTAACGCCAAATTCGTTAGCAATTTCATATTTCATTTTGTCAATTGCTTGTTTAGCACCTGGAACTCTCATTTTCATAGAAGAATTCTTTGAATTATTCATTATTTCACCTCCTGTACACTAATAGGTTGTGAAAAAAATGAAAATTAATACATAAAATTTACTGGAAAATTATAACAATTCAGAAAAATTTGTTTTTTCCTCACATTTTACTTTTACTGTATATAAATTCTTAATAGCTTCATCAATCATACTCATATAGTCAAACTTATTTTCTTCAAACTTAGCAACCTGAGAATTAGGATTGATTACTGGATGTTTAGGAACAAAAACAGTACAGCAATCTTCAAATGGCAAAATACTTATTTCATATGTTCCAATTTTTTTTGAAATATCTATTATTTCTAATTTATCCAAACAAGCAACAGGTCTAATAACCGGAACATTAGTCACTTCATTAATAACAGACATACTAACCAACGTTTGGCTTGCAACTTGACCAATTGATTCACCATTAATAATAACATAACCGCCACGTTCTTTTACAAGTCTTTCCATTATACGATACATCATTCTACGCATAATAGTAATGCAATAATCCTCACGACAATTTTTGTAAATAGCTTCTTGAATAGAAGTAAAATTAACAATATGTAAATTAATACTATCAACATATTCAGTAAGCTTTCTAGTTAAATCAATTACTTTATTTCTAGCTTCCAGACTAGTATGAGGTATAGCTTCAAAATAAACAGCCTCTAAACTTACTCCTCTTTTCATTGCCAAATAACCAGCTACAGGAGAATCAATGCCACCAGACAACATTAAAAAACCTTTAGGTTGTGTTCCAACAGGATAACCTCCACTTCCACAATACTCATTTAAATAAATAAAACTATTATTATCACGAATTTCAATTTTAATAAGAAGATCTGGATTATGAACATCTACACTAATATCATTAATATTTTTTAAAATATACCCACCAATAATTCTACTTGTTTCTAAACTATCAGTAGGAAATTGTTTAAAACTACGCTTAGTTTCAACTTTAAAACTCTTAAAATTAAAATTTTTAATTACATCTAAAGTCATTTTTTTAATATCATCAATATTAGTATCAACAATATAAGCAATATGATACATATGTATACCAAAAATCTTATCAATAACTCTTTTTATATCATCAAGTTCCTCATCTCTAAATTCTATATACATTCTTGCACTATCTTTATTTATTTTTACATCAAAATTTTTTAATTTATTTTTAACATTATTATAAAGTGTTTTAATAAAAAAATTTTTATTTCCTTTTTTTGTACTAAGCTCACCATACTTAATTAATATCATTCTATCCATATATTTCACCGCCAGCAATATATTAGCATAAAAAATATAAAAAGTACATAAAAAAGCAAAGTAAAAACTTTGCTCTAATATACTTCATTGTTAAATAATTTATGTGAAATTTCACTATCAACTGTTTCAAGAGATTTTATAGAAATTTCTAGTGCTTTCTTATAGTCACCAACGAAGAATTTCTTTTTTGCATCATCAAGACCATTACGAACATCATCATAAACTCTATAACGATTTCCATACACAATTGCAATCTCAGCACATTGTGCTGTTCTAATCATATCATTAGTTGTATTATAAAGTTTTAAAACCAAATCTCTAGCAGTATCAACTCTTGTATTTAAAATATTAATTGCAATAGGCTTTTTTCCAAGTTCCTTAATAACTTCAAATATAGCTTCGTTTGCTTCTGATAGTTGAACAAAATAATTATCAGTAATAACCGGTAACTTATAACTACGCATTTTAATTTTACATTGTTTTAAAAAAAGTTGAATTTCATCTAACTGTTCCCTTGCGCGAACTTCATCATCATACATATTTCCCAAAGATTTTAAAGCTTTATCCAAATCAACATCTAAATTTTTTAATCTACAAGTCAGCTCATCAATTTCTTTATGAACCACAGAATATGGAGAAGACTTATTTTCAACCTTTGCAATAATTTTTTTGTGCTCATCATTAATAATAATCAATTCTTTATTAACATTATGAATAGTCGTAACATCTTCATCATGTAGATCATACATTTTCTTTATATCATCCAATTGTTCATAGATATCACTAACCAATTTATTTGATTTAGCAATTTTTTTTGAAAAATCACTTTCCATTTCTTCGTAAACCTTTCGTGATAATCTCTCTTTTTCAAAATCAACAAATAAAGAATCTAAGTACTCAAGCATTGTTTTCAAATCAAACATACAATTCTCAAGATTTAAAATTTTAACTTTCTCTAAAATAGCATCAATATTTTTATTAATTTCTTCAAAATTGTAATCAATATTTAAATAATCTAATGGAAAATCAAGTTCAATCATCTCATCATATGCTAACTTTAATTCTTTAATTCTATTTGGAATAATCTTACATGCCATAAGTAAAACATCAGGAACTTCGTTAATGATAATGTCAATATGCTCAATCATAGCATCAAGAGCCTTAACAATATGAACAACCTCATTATAATCGTTATCTTCCATAACTTTTTCAAAATCTAGAAATCTAGCTTCAATATTCTCAAGCTGCAATGATATTGACTCACACATTTCTCCGTATAAATCTTTATGATCTTGAAATTGCTTATTTAAAGAACGATATTTTGCTTTTAATTTTATAATAATTGAACGATATTTTTCTTCACTTAAAGTTACATCTTTAATTTGATTCAACAAATGTTCAGCAACTTCACGAACTTTGTAGATTTCCATTTCAATTTTAGCCATTCGATAACCACATGACTTATAATCTCTCTTATCAACAAATATATCTAAATCAATCAACATATCATCAATAAGTGTTAATCTATTTTCTTTTATGTTAACAAAATCATCTTGCCATTTATTATATTTTTCTTCCATTTTATCATTTTTAATAATTGGCTCTACTTTAGATAATTCTAACAAAACAGGCGTACTAGCAACAATATTACGCTGCATTTCCAAATTTTTTATTTTATCTTTATAGTATTTCATTTCTAATTTTCTAATAAAATGAAGAATGATAATAACAATAACAAGTGCAATAATAACTGCTGAACCAATAATTAAATACTGACCTGTCATATTACCACCTCTATTCTAAATATACAATTATTTTAACACAAATATTTGACTTTTTTCTACTATTTTATAAAAATATTAAATTAATTTAATTAGATAAAATAAAAAATCTTGACATATCAACAAACTTAACATATAATTAGTAATGCAAATTAACTTGAAACAGCAGATTTTAGAATATTTTAATGTGTTTATTAAAAGTCAAGTAACTATCGCTGTTTATGCGAACGACTATGAAAAAACTCCCTAAAATATGGCTAAAGCAAATTCAAGAGTTGTAATATTAAGAAAGGAGAATGAAAATATGGCAAGATATACTGGTCCAAGCTACAAACAAGCTCGTAGAGTTGGTTTTTCAATAAGCGAAACTGGTAAAGAATTATCAAAACGCCCTTATGGTCCAGGACAACATGGAAATGCACGTAAAGGAAAATCATCTGATTATGGAACACAATTAAAAGAAAAACAAAAAGTTCGTTTTATGTATGGTCTAAATGAAAGACAATTCCATAAAACATTCCTAGAAGCAGAAAAAATGCAAGGAATACATGGTACTAACTTTTTAAGATTACTTGAATCACGTTTAGATAACTTAGTTTATCGTTTAGGTTTTGCTACTACTCGTCGTGCTGCTAGACAACTTGTTAATCATGGACACGTAACTGTTAATGGTAAAAAAGTTGATATCCCATCATATAGAGTTAAAGTTGGAGATACAATATCTTTAAAAGAAGATGATAAGAATTTAAAGGTTGTTGAAGAATCTCTAGCAAAAACAACTAAACGTGTTGATTTTGTTTCATATGATGAAAATAAAAAAGAAGGAACATTTGTTAGATTACCAGAAAGAAATGAACTTAACGCAGATATTAATGAAGCATTAATCGTTGAATTCTATAACAAATAATCGATAGTAAAACTATCGATTTTTTTATTTTATGAAAATAAATTAACGTTACTAATATCAATATGATAATCATTTATCAATTTTAAAATATCAGAAGTAGAATAAATAAATTGATCAAATCCTTTATTTTTTAAAAAATAATAAGTTTGAATAATATCATCAGGAATATCAACTTCCTTTATCCATCCTAATTGCGGATAAATAATCATTCGTTGAATATCACCAACAAGTAAAGAAACTTCTCTATAAAAATATTCAGAACTCTGCTGTAGCTTTGACAAAAAATCAGAAAACGATAAATCCGGAGAAGTAATAAATAAGCGATACTCAGGAAGAATTGCTTGAGCAGTAGCTAAAGTACGCCTTTCAGATGTAGCAAAATGTACAATTAAAATACTTTTAATTTTATATTTTTCTAATATTGTTTTAGAAAATCTAAAATTATCACCAGTATTAGTAGAATTAATTTCCAATAAAATATGCTCACTAGAAACACCATGACGCATAGCTATATCCCGATAAATTTCAGCCTCGGACTTCTGAAATTTTTCTTTAGTTATTTTCCCCAATCCACCAGCAAATAATATCTTCTTTCCATATCCTTGCTTAAATAGTTCTGCACACTTAACAGGAATATCCAAATTAAAACAACCACAAGCAAAAATAACATCACATGGCTCAATAACTTGATTTAATTTTGTAAAATCCCAAATTATCTTCAAAGAAGAAATAATATTCTCATCAAACATTAACTCAGTACAATCCATCTCTACTTCACCTCAAACGTTTTACAATAGCAATTAATAATATCAACATTCAATAAATTATCACGTAAATTACTATGATGTAACAAATGATAAAGAGCACGAATTGTCGCTCCATGTGCAACAACTAAAATATGTTCATTAGGATGCTTTTTAATAACATAATTTAAAAAATCCTGACAACGAGCAAAAACATCCCTTACTGGTTCAACACCAAAATCAGAAGAATTCAAATCATAATTCCAATATTTTTTAACATCATACATTTCCCTTGATTTTCCTTCTAAATTACCCATATTGCGCTCAATTAAACGATTATCAGGAAAAGTTTGGACACGATCTCCAACCAAGATAAAAGCAGTCTCAACGGTACGAATCAATGGTGACATATAACAAAATGAAAAATCAATATCCCTAAGTTTTTCTCGTAATTTTTGACATTGCCTACGACCAGTATCATTTAATTGCTGATTACTTCTCCCTTGAAGTACATTCTGATAATTAAATTCAGTCTGACCATGACGAACTAATGTAATTTTCATTTGCTTTTCCTCCAACAATTTTAATTATTACTATGGATAAAACATAATCAAATATCCTTAGTCTAAACAACAAAAGATAAAACTAAAATATTAGAAATGATAAAGTAAACTATTAATTATTGGAATTTACCAATAAAATATTTCTTCTTTCCACGTCTAATAATCACATATTTTTGTTCAATAGCAACATCTTTTGTAATCATATAATCTAAATTACTTACCCTATCCCCATTAACACTAATAGAACCATT
>CALVIF010000027.1 GCA_944329395.1 uncultured Bacilli bacterium
ACTTCTATATTAATATATTTATCAGGTAATTTTCTTACTATATCTAAAATATATTTACCTTGAATAATAATACTACCTTCATTTTCAACAATAAAATCCTCCTCATTTATAGATTCAATACTTGTTTGAATTGTAATATCATTATCACTTGCTGTTAATATTAATTTTTTCTTCTTTAACTCAAATTTTATACCAGCAAGAACTGGAATTAAATTTTTTGTAGATATTGCTTTTGATACTTTATTTAAAGCATCTAATAATAAATCTTTTTTAATTGTAAATTTCATAGTTATATCCTTCTTTCTTTTTTTATATTATTAATATTACTGTGGAAAAAGTGGAAAAAGCACTTTTTTCTTTTATTTATAAAGATTCAGTAAATATTTTCCTGTGGAAAACTTAGTAATTTATTAAATGTTTTACACAACCCCTATATCTTTTTTTAACTTTTCAATAATATTTGCTAAATCTTTATTAACTTTTATTTCATTTTCTATCTTTTCAACAGAATGCATAACTGTTGAATGATCTTTTCCACCAAATTCAGTTCCTATTTTAGGAAATGATTCACTTGTCATTTCGCGACAAAGATACATTGCAATTTGCCTTGGAAAAGAAATATTTGAACTTCTTTTTTTGCTTCTTATATCTTCAACAGAAATTTGAAAATACTCAGATACAATTTTTTGAATACGATGCACATCATTTTTATCACTAATACCTTTACTTATAAAATCTTTTAAGGCTTCAATTGCTAAATCTAAGGTTATATCAGCACCGCTCATAATAGCAGAATATGCAATTAAACGTGTTATAGAGCCTTCTAATTGTCTAACATCTGTCCCAATATTTGAAGCAATATATTCTATAACATCTTCAGGAATTTCTTTCTCAAAATTTCCTGCAACTATTTTTTTCTTAAGAATTTCAATTCTTAAAGTAAAATCCGGTGGAAAAATATTAACCGTTAATCCCCAACAAAATCTTGTCCTTAAACGATCTTCTAACAATTTCAAATCATCAGGTGAACGATCAGAAGATATAATAATTTGCTTACTATCATTATATAATGTATTAAAAGTATGAAAAAATTCTTTTTGTGTTCCAGTTGCTCCACCTAAAAACTGTATATCATCAATAATTAATACATCTATATTTCTATATTTATTTTTAAAAAAATCTATATAATTAAAATTAGTTTCACCATCATCTTTTTTCTTTAAGCTTATAAAATCTTGTATGAATTGATCACTTGTAACATAAAGAACTTTTTTATTACTATTTTCAATTATATAATTACCTATTGCATGCATTAAATGGGTTTTTCCAAGTCCACTATTACCATAAATAAACAAAGGATTATACATACGACCAGGATTTTCAGCAACTGATAAGGCAGCTGCCTGTGCAAATTTATTACTATTACCAACAATAAAATTATCAAAAGTATAACTAGATTTTAAATTTGAATGTATCTTATCATTTTCTGGTATAATTGCTTCCCTATTTTCAACGGTTTTAGGAACAATTTCATCTATTTCTTCCTTTAATAGTAAAACTAATTCTAAATTTGTATTAGTAATATCATTCAATATTTTCAATATTAAATCAGAATAATTATCCAATAAATGTTTTTTATGTATAGGCATTGGAACAACAATGTATGCTTTACTGCCTTCAATTTTATGGAGATGTGTATCGGCAAACCAAGTATCGAACGATAAAGATGTTAATTCTTCTTTTATTTGTCGTAAAAAATTAGACCATAAAATATCGACATTCATTCTACCATCTCCCCTCAAGATAAATAAACTACGATTAGTTTACCTTAAATTGTGAAAAAAAGAAACATTTTTTTTAGATAAAATTTTATTCACAGCTAATCCACAATTTTATACACAGGTAAAAGTGTTGATTTATAAGTATAAAAACAAGTTTTCCACATTTTCCACAATTTTTTTATTAACATGTTTATTATAAAATTCCACAACATTGTGGAATATGTGAAAAAAATATAAAAAATAAAAAAATTATCTAATTTAATTGACAAAAAGCACTTATTCTTATTATAATAATGGAGATTTATGTCTGGAGGTGGAGCAAATGAAAAGAACTTATCAACCAAATAATCGTAAAAAATCCAAAAAATTAGGTTTTTTTGCACGTAAAAAAACAAATATTTTAAATCGTCGTCGACGCAAAGGTCGCAAAAAACTTTGTAAATAAAACCGCTGCTAAATCAGTGGTTTTTTACTATTAAAGAAAAGATTGGTGATTTGAAATGAAAAAATTATATATAGTAAAAAATAGTAGAGATTTTGAAAAAATAATAAAGACTGGTAGATTTATAAAAAATAAATGTTATGTAGTTTATTATATAAAAAACAATTTACCTTATAATAGATATGGTATTTCAGTCGGAAAAAAAATTGGAAATGCAGTAGAAAGAAATAAATATAAGAGAAGATTAAGAACAATCATTGATAATTCAAAAAAAGACTATGTAAATACAAAAGATTATATTATAATATTAAGAGAACATGCCAAGCAAAAAGATTACCAATCCTTGGAAACTGAATTTAAATCATTATTAAATAATATTAAAAATTAGGAAGGAAAATTTAAATGAATCAAAAAAACAAAAAAAATAAATTTAAAGTAATAATTGTGATAATGCTTTTAGTATTAACTACAGGATGTGCTACAACATTAGTTGATAAAGAAAAAAAACCTGTAAAAAATCAATTAACAGGTCAAAATTTAACAAAAAATATAATTTGTCAACCGACAGATGAAGAAACTATAAAAACATATGAAAAATATGGAATTAAAATTGACGAATTACCAAGTTGTGATGATTTTAAGATATCATCAGGAAAATATGAAAATTTATGGACAAGTTTTTTTGTTAGACCCCTAGCATTTATTTTATTATTTCTTGGTAGAAAAGTAAAAAATTATGCATTATCTGTTATTATTTTAAGTATTGTGATTCGTTTAATTACGTATCCGATAACTAAAAAAACAGCTCTTCAATCAGAATTAATAAAAAAAGCTCAACCTGAAATTGATAAATTACAGAAAAAATATAAAGACAAGACCGATGAAGAATCAATGATGAAGCAAAGTCAAGAAATGATGATGATATATAAAAAATATAATATAAATCCTCTTTCTGGATGCCTATTTTCATTCTTACAATTGCCATTGTTTATTGCATTCTTTGAAGCGATTCAAAGAACACCAGCAATTTTTGAAGACAAATTTTTATCAATGCAATTAGGAACAACACCAATAGTAGGTATCACAACCGCAACATGGTATACATATATAGTTCTAATTATTTTAATTGGCTTAACTACATATTTTTCATTTAAAATGAATTCAACAGCAAATATGTCAGATCCCAGTATGAAAATGATGCCAGTAATGATGACTGCAATGATTATAATAACATCAATATTTATGCCATCAGCTTTATGTATTTATTGGATTACTTCAAACTTATATACTATTGTACAAAATATATTAGTTAAAAGGAGCAAGGAAGTAAATGGAAAAGCATATATATAGTGGAAAAAATAAAGAAGAAGCAATTAATCGTGCAAAAATTGAATTACAAGAAATAGAATCAAATTTATTAATAAGGCAAATTTCATCAGAAAAGGGCGGACTATTTAAAAATCCCAAAATAGAGATCGAAGTTATTGAAAGAAGACAGTTGATAAAATATATTAAAGAATACATCAATGATATATTAAAAAAGTTAGGCTTTAATGCTAACATAGAAGTAAAGAATGTAGAAAATATACCAACATATATAATTTATTCAGATAATGATGCTTTATTAATTGGAAAAAATGGCAAAAATTTAAAAGCTTTAACAATAATAGTTAATCAACATATTTTAAAAGAAATAGGCAATAATTTTAAATTCACAATTGATATAAATTCATATAAAGAAAAACATGAAAAAGCCATAGAATCATTAGCAAAAAGGGTTGCTAGAGAAGTAGCTAAAACAAAAATAGCAGCAAAATTAGATTCAATGAATTCCTATGAGAGAAGATTAGTTCATAACATTTTAACTAATAACGATAAAGTTTATACAGAAAGTGAAGGCGAGGAACCAAATCGTTATGTTGTAATAAAACCAAAAGAAGAGTAATTCTTCTTTTTTATTTTCAATCTATATTTTTTTATGCTATAATATGTAAAGAAAAAAGGAGGAACCTCTATGAACGACACAATAGTTGCTATTTCAACAACAATGGGAATAGGAGCAATATCAATAATAAGATTGAGCGGATCTAATGCTATTAATATAGTAAATAAATGCTTCAAAGGTAAAGATTTGGAAACAGTTGAAACTCATACTATAAATTATGGATATATATATGATAATGAAGAATTAATAGATGAAGTTTTGGTATCGGTGATGAAAGGACCACGTAGTTTTACTACTGAAGATGTAGTAGAAATAAATTGTCATGGTGGAATAATAACAACTAACAGAATTTTAGAGGTAACACTAAATAATGGAGCAAGATTAGCTCAACCCGGTGAATTTACAAAAAGAGCATTTTTAAATGGTAGAATCGATTTAGTAAAAAGTGAAGCAGTAATGGATTTAATAGAAAGTAAAAGTGAAGAAGCAAGAAAAATTGCTTTGTCGCAATTAAGTGGAAAAACATCAAATTTAATTAAAGAATTTCGTAATAAATTAAAACAACTATTATCATCTATTGAAGTAAATATTGATTATCCAGAATATTATGATATAGAAGTAATGACAAAAGAAAAAATAAAAGATGAAGTTTTAAAAATGAAAAGTCAATTAATGGAACTAGTTGAAGAATCAGAAAATACAATAACCATTAAAAATGGTATAAAAACTGTAATAATTGGTAAACCAAATGTTGGTAAAAGCAGTATTTTAAATAAATTATTACAACAAGATAAAGCAATTGTAACAAATATAGCAGGAACGACAAGAGATATTGTAGAAGGTGAAATATACTTAGATGGAGTTTTGTTAAATATAATTGATACAGCAGGAATTAGAAACACAAATGATTTAGTAGAAAAAATTGGTGTAGAAAAAAGCTTATCAATGATAGATGAAGCAGATTTAGCAATAGTGGTATTAAACATTAATGAAAATTTGTCAAATGAAGACTTAGAAATATTAGAAAAAACAAAAAATAAAACAAGAATTATAGTTTTAAATAAAAATGATTTATGTAAAAAAATAGTTTTACCACAAAATTTAGAGAATATTGTAGAAACAAATACTAATAATTATAGCGGAATAGACTCTCTTAAAAATAAAATAAAAGAGTTATTTCATTTAGAAAAAATATCAACCAAAGACTATACGTATTTAACAAACAGTCGTCAAGTTTCTTTAGCAAAAAAAGCATATAAGAATTTATTAGATGCGTTAAATGCAATAGAGCAACAGCAACCAATTGATATAATAGAAATAGATTTAAAAGATTGCTTTGAAACTTTAGGAGAAATAATTGGAATATCATATAGCGAAGAAATAATTGATAATTTATTTGAAAACTTTTGCGTAGGAAAATAAAAATTTATTTTTACATAAAACAAATAATATAAATATAAAAAATAGGAAGTGAAACAAATGGAATATGAAATTATAGTAGTAGGAGGAGGACATGCTGGTTGTGAGGCCTGCTTAGCCGCTGCTAGAAAAGGTCATAAAACATTATTAATTACAGGTAATATAAAAAATATAGCTGATATGCCATGTAATCCATCAATTGGTGGTCCAGCAAAAGGAATTGTTGTTCGAGAAATTGATGCATTGGGTGGAGAAATGGGAAAAAATACGGATAAATCTACCATTCAAATAAAAATGCTTAACACAAAAAAAGGCCCTGCAGTACAAGCATTAAGAGCGCAAGCTGATAAAATAATTTATCCAAAAGAAATGCTAAATACACTAAAAAATCAAAAAAATCTAACAATAAAAGAAGGTTTTGTAGAAAATCTTATCGTAGAAAATAATAAGATAAAAGGTGTAATATTATCGGATAATACACAAATATTAGCAAGTTCAGTAATTTTAACAACAGGTACATATTTAAAATCAGTAATTTTAACTGGATCAAATAAGACTCCTGGCGGACCACATGGAGAAAAAGAATCAAAATATTTAAGTGATAATCTAAAAAAATTGGGCTTTAAAATATTAAGATTAAAAACAGGAACTCCTCCAAGAATTGCTAGAGATTCAATTGATTTTACAAAAGCTACTATAGAACCTGGTGATTTAGTTGCAAGAACTTTTTCATTCGAAAATAAAATCTATTATGATATTAACAGTCAAGAACCATGCCATTTAATTTATACAACTAAGAAAACACATGATATTATAAGAGAACATCTAGAGGAATCAAGTATGTATGGTGGATATGTAGAGGGAATTGGTCCAAGATATTGTCCATCAATAGAAGATAAAGTAGTAAGATTTGGAGAAAAAGAAAGACATCAACTTTTTTTAGAACCTGAAAGTAAGTATTATGATGATATTTATTTACAAGGATTTTCAACAAGTATGCCACATAATATTCAAGAAGAAATGGTACATAGCTTACCTGGATTAGAAAATGCCAAAATATTAAAATATGCATACGCTATAGAATATGATGCAATAGATTCAAGACAACTAAAGCAAACATTAGAAACAAAATTAGTTGATGGGTTATATACAGCGGGACAAATTAATGGAACAAGTGGTTATGAAGAAGCAGCCGCTCAAGGCTTAATAGCTGGTATCAATGCTTCATTAAAATTAGAACAAAAAGATCCATTAATATTGAAAAGAAATGAATCATATATAGGCGTTTTAATAGATGATTTAGTAACAAAAGGAGTAAAAGATCCTTACCGTCTTCTAACTTCGCGTGCCGAATATCGTCTACTTTTACGAAATGATAACGCTGATTTAAGATTAAGAGAATACGGGTATCAAGTTGGCTTAATAAATAATGAAGTATATGAGAAATTTATTGATAAAAAACGTGAAATAGAAAAATTTAAAAGTAAATTAATAGAAACAAGAATAACACCTAAAAAGGAAACTAATGATTATTTAATATCAATAAATACAATGCCTTTAAAAGATGGGATATCTTTATATGAATTTTTTAAACGACCAGAAATAAAGATAGAACATATTAATCATTTTATTGATATACCTAATGATAAAGAAATCCAAGAACAAGTTGAAATTAATATAAAATATGAAGGATATATTAATAAAGCGCTAAAAGAAGCAGAAAAGTTGATTTCATTAGAGAAGAAAATCATTCCGCCAAACATTGACTATAATAAAATTCCTAATCTTGCAAGTGAAGCTAGACAAAAATTAATTGAAATAAATCCTACTACTATTGGTCAAGCATCTAGAATAAGTGGAGTAAATCCAGCCGATATATCTATTTTGATGATTTATTTAAGAAGGTATAATAATGAATAGAGAAGAATTTATTAAAGAGATAGAAAAACTAGGAATATACTTATCAACAAAACAAGAAGAACAATTAGAATTATTTTATAATTTATTAATAAATTGGAATGAAAAAATAAATTTAACGAGAATTACAACTAAAGAGGATGTTTATTTAAAACATTTTTATGATAGCTTAACTTTAGTGAAAGTAGTTGATTTGTCAAAAGTAGAAACATTATGTGATGTAGGAACTGGAGCAGGGTTTCCAGGAATTGTATTAAAAATAGTTTATCCAAATTTAAAAATTACATTAGTTGATTCGCTATTAAAACGTGTAAATTATTTAAATGAAATTATAAAAGAATTAAAATTAGAAAATATTAATGCTATTCACATAAGAGCTGAAAATTTAGAAAAAAAGTTTGATATTGTAACTGCTCGTGCAGTAGCAAATATTGAAAAATTGCTAGAATATACAATGCATCTTGTTAAAGATAATGGTGAATTTATTGCGATGAAAGGAAATATTGATGATGAGTTAACACCAAGTATTTTATCAAAAATCAACAAAAAATATAAAATAGAAAAAATAGAAAGATTTACACTTCCTAAAGAAGAAAGTCTTAGGAGTCTAATGATTATTAAAAAATACAGACACTAATGTATCTGTATTTTTTTAAAGTAAGAAAAAACAGTTGAAACACATATTAAAATATTATATAATAAAATAGAGTAAGAATAAAGCGAGGGGAATCAAATGAACGTAGAAAACAAAGATGAAGTAGTACAACTATATTTAGATGATATAATTCCAAATCGATTTCAACCGCGCGAAGTATTTGATGAAAAAGCGTTGAAGGAATTGGCAGCATCAATCAAAGAACATGGTGTAATTCAGCCAATTATAGTTAGAAATGTTAATGGAAAATATGAAATTATAGCAGGCGAAAGAAGATATAAAGCTTCTGCATTAGCTGGCATGACAAGAATTCCTGCCATTATTCGTAATTTGGATGATAAAGAAAGCTCAAAAGTTGCACTATTAGAAAATCTTCAAAGAAAAAATCTTAATCCCATTGAAGAAGCAAGAACATATCAGAAGATTCTTGAAATTGATGAAATGACACAAGAAGAATTAGCTAAAACAATGGGAAAAAGTCAATCATCAGTAGCTAATAAACTTCGCTTACTATCTCTTCCTGATGAAGTACAGGATGCATTATTAAAAGAACAAATATCAGAACGTCATGCAAGAGCATTATTAGTAGTTCCAGATTCAAAAAAACAAAATGAATTATTAAAAAAAATAATAGATAATAAAATGACAGTTCGTAGTTTAGAAGAAGAAATAAATCTTCTTTATCCTAAAAACACAGATAAATCAATAGAAAAATCAAATTATGCCACAGTCGCTCCAATATCGTCAACAATCAACAATATTCCACTAACCCCTACAACGACTATAGAAGAAAATGATGATTATGGAAAGGTAAAAATTGTCCCACCAATAACTGAACAGACTGAAAGTAATGAACAGTATATAAATTATGGTGAAATTGATAAAGACAAACTAGCCATGCAAAACAATATCAATAGTAGAACAGATTATTATACAGCAACATCAGTTAATCCAGTTGATATCAAAACAATTCAAGAAAACGCAACCGATATAAAAATACCATCATCAGAACCTCAAGCAGCTTTAGATAGTTTATTAAATTTAAGTGTTCCAAGTTTATCTGCAAATAATCAGGCTAATTTAGAAAAATCAGCATTATCTGAATCAGTAATACAACCAAAAAATATAACACCAAGAGAAAGTACAACAGAATATTTTGGTATACCAGATTTAAAAAATATTAATTTTCCAGCAGTAGAAAATAAAAACACAAATAACTACGCAGCCGAAAATAAAAATAGTGAATTATCATTTTCAATGGAAAAAAATGAGATTGATTCATCATTTGCTATAAAAAGACTGAATGATTTGGTAAAAGAACTTGAATTAAAGGGAATTAAAATAAGTATAGATGAAATGGACTTTGGTAAATCATATCAAGTTATTATAAAAATAGATAAGTAAAACGATAGACACGTAAATAATTTAATATGTGTCTTTCTTTATGAAAAAGAATAATTTATAAAAAATATTTTTTTTATGAAAAGCATTTAAAAAAAATATTTTATTTGATACAATAAATAAGTAAAATGAAAATGGGTGATTACATGGGAAAGGTTATATCATTAGTAAATCAAAAAGGTGGGGTAGGTAAAACAACCACCAGTATAAATCTTTCTGCATCACTAGCAGTATTAGGGAAAAAAGTTTTATTAATAGATTTAGATCCTCAAGGAAATACAACTACTGGTGTAGGAATTAATAAAGGAGATATAGAAAGAAGTATTTATGATGTTTTAATTGGTGAATGCAAAGTTACAGAAGCAATGATTAAGACAAAATATAAAAATCTTTATGTTTTACCAGCCACAATTAATCTTGCAGGATTAGATATAGAATTAGTAGAAAAAAGCAAGCATGAAAACGGATTTAATAAAGGAGAACAATTAAAAGTATGTTTGCAAGATATAAGAAATAGTTTTGATTATATAATTATAGATTGTCCACCGTCTTTGGGAGTAATAACGACCAATGCACTAACAGCTTCAAATTCTGTGATAATTCCTGTTCAATGTGAATTTTTTGCTCTAGAGGGAATTACACAATTATTGAAAACTGTTATGCTTGCTCAAAAAACGTTAAATCCTACCCTTGATATTGAGGGAGTTTTATTAACGATGTTGGATTCTAGAACAAATTTAGGATTTGAAGTAGTTGAAGATATAAGAAAATTCTTTAAAGAAAAAGTCTATAACACTATTATACCAAGATTAGTAAGATTAACAGAAGCACCATCACACGGAGAGCCAATTATAGCTTATGATCCAAAAAGTAGAGGATCAGAAGCATATATAAATTTAGCAAAGGAAGTGATTGCGAGAAATGGAGACAAATAATACTAAAAGAAGAGCATTAGGAAGAGGTTTAGAAGAATTATTTTTTAATGAACCAATGGATTATAGTAAAGTCGAAGAAAAAATTCTTGATGAAACACCAAAAGAAGAAATAATAATGGTTAAAGTAGAAGAACTAAGAAGCAATCCATATCAACCACGAAAAGTTTTTGATGAGGAATCATTAAAAGAATTAGCAAACTCAATTAAAGAACACGGTGTTTTTCAACCAATAATAATTAAAAAAAGTATTAAAGGTTACGAAATTATAGCTGGTGAAAGAAGAGTAAAAGCAACAAAAATGGCTGGATTAGATGAAATTCCAGCTATTATAAGAAACTTTACAGATACTGAAATGATGGAAATTGCTTTACTAGAAAATTTACAAAGAGAAAATTTAAATGCAATAGAAGAAGCAATGGCATACAAAAAACTTATAGAAACACTAAATTTAACGCAAGAGCAATTGGCAAAAAGATTAGGAAAAAGTCGCAGTCATATAACTAATATGATAGGTTTATTGACATTACCAGATGAAGTGCAAAAATCATTAGAAAACAAAGAAATTAGTATGGGCCATGCTCGTATAATTAGTAAATTAGAAAATAAAGAACAACAAGTAAATTTAGCAAAGCAAGTATCAGATAATGAATTAAGTGTACGACAATTAGAAGAATTAACAAAATCAAATGATAAGTTTACGAGAACACACATAATTAATAAGAAAACAAAAACTATTTCATCAGATTATGAATATATTCAAGAAGAATTATGTGAAAAATTAGGTACAAAAGTAAAAATTACAAATAATAAAATTGAAATTAGTTTTGTAAATGGAAATGATTTGAATAGATTACTTGAAATTATGAATTTAGAATCAGGGAGGTAATATATGATTAAGTTATTTAATCTAACCTTTAATCTAAAATATATAATATTACCAATTATATATATAATATTAGGATTCATAGCATATTATACAATTAAAAAAATTATAAATAAAATAATTAAAATAGATATAATTAAAGAAAAAGCACATAAACAAAGAGCAAGTACAATAAAAGTTTTAATAGAAAATATAATAAAATATATTATTATGATTTTAGTATTACTAACAATTATTTCAGTATATGGCGTAAATGTTAAATCAATAATTGCTGGACTTGGAATAACAACTGCAATTATAGGTTTAGCATTTCAAGATTTTGCCAAAGACATAATTGCTGGAATATCTATTATTACAGAAGGACAATATGATATTGGCGATACAATTGAAGTTGAAAATTTTATGGGAGAAGTTATAGCCATAGGATTAAAGACAACAAGAATAAAAAATTATAAAGGTGCTATCAAAATAATTTCAAATCGCTATATGGATAAGATTATTAATTATAGTTTAGACGATTCATTAGCTGTAGTAGAAGTAGGAGCAAGTTATAATCATTCATCTGAAGAAGTTGAAGCTGTACTAAATAAATTGGCTAAAGAATTAAATGGTAAAATTCCTGATGCAACAGGTGATATTGAAGTTATAGGAATAAATAATTTAGCTGATTCATCAGTAATATATAGAGTAACAGTTAAAGTAAAACCTATGCAGCATATTGTAGCCGAAAGAATATTAAAAAAGGAAATAAAAAAAGCATTTGATGAAGCAAATATCTCTATACCATTTCCACAATTAGAGGTGCATAATGGAAAATAAAAATTTAGAATATACTTTAGGAACAAAAGTAATAATGAAAAAACCTCATCCATGTGGAACAAATGCATGGGAAATTACAAGAATAGGTGCTGATATAAAAATAAAATGTATAAATTGTGGCAGAGTTGTCCTAATTCCTCGAATTGATTTTAACAAGAAATTAAAAAAAATAATTAAGGAGGAAGGATAAAATATGTTAGAGAAAAAAAAATTAAGATTAAAAAAGTTTTATTTAAATCCTTGTACATCATTTTTATTAATGACACTTTTAATTATTATTTTAAGTTTCATATTATCATCATTTGAAATGCAAGCAACTTATAATGTAGTAAATTCTAATACAAAAGAGTTAGAACCAACGTTAGTAGCTGTAGAAAACTTGTTAAGTTTTGATGGTATGAAATTTATTATTAGTAATGCAATGACAAATTTTATTAGTTTTGCTCCTTTAGGTATGTTATTGATTTCCTTAATAGGAATTGCAATAGCAGAATCAACCGGATTTATTGAAACATTTTCTAAAAGAGTTTTAGCTAAATTACCTAAAGAAATATTAACATTTATAATTATTTTTATTGCAACATGCTCTTCTTTAATTAATGGTATTGGATATTCTGTTCTTATACCATTAGCTGCTTTAATTTACTTTATCAATAATCGTAATCCAATATTAGGTATTGTAACCGCTTTTTGTGGTGTTTCATTTGGCTATGGTATATCAATTTTTATTGGAACAATGGAAATATCATTATTAAAATATACTAAAAGTGCAGCTCAATTAATTCATGAAAATCGTCATGTATCTTTAAGCTCCAATTTAATATTTATAATTGCCGCAACAATAATTTTATCAATAGTTGGAACTATAATTATAGAAAAGATTATGTATCATAAAATTGGAAAATATAAAAAAGAAGAAGAGTCCAAAACAGAACAATACAAAATACTTAGTATTGACAATGATGATCAATCAAAAATAGAACAAGAAAAAAGAGAAAAAATAGGATTAAAATACGCAATAATAACTGCATGTGTTTTTATATTACTATTTATATATGCAATTATTCCAAATTTACCATATTCTGGTATGCTATTAGATATGACAGAAAGTACATATTTAAATCAATTATTTGGTGAAAATTCATATTTTCAAGATGGTTTTACTTATATGATTTCACTATTATTTTTTACAACAGGAATAGCATATGGAATAGGTGCTCATTCTATTAGAAGTGATCATGAATTAATTACAGAAGCAAGCGAAAAATTTTCAAAAATTGGAAGTATTTTCATCTTAATGTTTGTTGCATCACAATTTATTGCAATTTTTAAAAAAACAAATATTGGTACAGTAATAACCTCATGGTTAGCTAACTTATTATCTGTCTTAGAAATTACAGGTATACCACTTATAATAGTAACAATATTATTAATTGGTTTAGCTAATTTTGTTTTAACAGGAGCTTCAGCTAAGTGGCTAATTTTTGCACCAGTAGTAGTACCAACATTTATGCAATCAAATTTATCCCCTGAATTTGCCCAAATAATTATGCGTGCAGGAAATTCAATTACAGCAGGGTATACCCCTCTTTTAGCAAACTTTGTAATTTATTTAGGATATTTAAATATTTATAATTTAAATAAATCTAAACCATATACAATAAAAAAAGCATTAAAGTTAATAACACCATATTTTTTATTGATATCCCTTGCATGGATATTATTAATAATAGGATGGTACATTTTAGGATTACCATTAGGACCTAAAGTATTTCCAACAATTTAACACCTTATGGTGTTTTTTATTATGTTCCGGGATAGGAACAAGATAAAACCACCCGCTATGCGGGTGAGAACTGAAAAAGCGATAGCGTTAAAAGAAAAATAAATCCTCCTTTGATATAATGAAATTGGTCTGCCAACCAAAGTCAAAAATCAAGGGAGGATTTATTTTATGAGAAGAAAAAACGATGATGAGAGTTCTCTATCTCATACGCGATGGAATTGTCAATATCACATAGTCTTTACTCCAAAGT
>CALVIF010000028.1 GCA_944329395.1 uncultured Bacilli bacterium
TCTTCTGTTATTGTTTTCTTTGCTAAATCTCTTAAATCGGCATCAGACATATTATCCATTACTTTATTTAATTTATCCACTTCAATATTTTTGTCAGTACTAAGTTTTTGATCAAAAATTGAATCAGCTGTTTTTCTATAATTATCTTCTACACTAGCAGTAATACTTTCTTTTCCATAGTTAGTGGCAAAATCATCTAAGGCTTTTGGATCAGTTATATCTACCCCCATACTACTTGCTTTATCTTTAACAAGTCTATTTATTAAATCAGTGTCACTAGCCATTTTTTCATAATTTGATTTTCCTAGGGCTTCTGCTATTTCATCAATGTTATCCGTACCTTTTGCAACAGCTGATAGAGAATCATCTAATTGGCCAGCTATTTTAAGCGAAGCATCATCTAAATTTGACAAAGCATTTTTAGTTGCTAAATCGGTTGCCTCGGATAAAGCATTACGTACACTTCTATTTCCTAGGGCCTCAAACACTTCGCCGCCAACTTCTCCTATTCCTCCATAAATTAAACTGCTCTTAACTTCATCTTTTACTTGTTCTAGACCTTTTGTTGCCATAGCCTGATTTAGTGTCATGCCTTCGTTAAGTCCTTCATTTGTTCCGCGACCAAGTCCACCTAATGATCCTAGTGCTGCGTCAGCAGCTACATTAATTCCAACTTTTACTGCCATTTTTCCTAATGTTGAAGTAGCAATGCTTGCTGCACCGGCTGAAGCAACAGGAGCCATAGCCATACCTGCAATCATATATGGTACACCGCTACCAAAACCTTCAGCAACTGCTGCTGCTGTAGCCCATCCTGATGATGTTGAACTATAGGACATTTTTTCTAAGTTTTCTAAAGCTCCGCCTTCAGCATATAAGCTATCAAATAAACCACTTGCAAAATCCTTGTCGACAAATCCTTGAATTGCATCATCCCAACTTCCCCAAGTAAATATTGATAAAGCAGAAGCAAAACCATCTATAATTGAACCTACTGACTCAGCAAAACCTTCAACAAACTTCATTCCTAAATATCCTGCTGTTGCCCAACCTCTTTGACTTTCATAACTATCTAATGACATTATTTGATTTGGTTTTAAACCAAATTTTTTTACCATTTCATTATAATTTGAAGCATTAGGATCTAAAATTACCATATCTCCATCTTGAAATATATATTGACCACTATTGTATACTTCTAATTGACTAGTTATATAGTTTATTTTGCTTTCTATATCAGCAGTCGTAATTGTTGCTTCTTCGCCAGTTTCAAATTTTGGAATAGGGCCTTGATAATTAGTCCCACTGATCTGAGCAATTCCAGCATTTACTTCCTCTGGAATTTGAACAAGCTTATCTTTTGCTACTCTTAATAAATTTACACCTGTTTCAACATATGATGGTATAAATACAATCTTATTATTCATTATTTCACCGTCTTTCTTGTCAGTTATTTCTTTTTGTTCCTTTTTGCTTCCTCTTCTGCAGCTTTAGCTGCACAGGCTTGAACATTTGCTTGCCATTCTGCTTGTTGAGTATTTGCAGCCTGTCTAATTCCTGCAGTTAATCCTTCATTAGCCATATTACATTTATTTATCATTATTTGCAATTCATCTAGTGCTTGTTCTAGTGTGGCACATTCTCCACCAAACTGTAAGCTATTATGATTTAAGATGCTTGATGCTTTTCCTATTGTAGCAGCTATATCAGCATATTGTTCAAGCGCAGTATCAATTTGATTACAACCTGCATTTACTGCTTCAACAGTATTGACATCTTCTAATCCACAATGCGGACACTTTGCCATAAACTACCTCTCCTTTTCTATTGGTTTATCATATACCATTTATAATCAACCCTATATTATATATTTTATTATTTTTCTTATTTTAAAGCAAGAGCTTTTTTGTCTTTATTTACATCTATATAAAAGTATAATAAAAAGGAACTATGCAATAGTTCCTTCTTTTTCATATTTTTCTTTAAATTTTTCATAACTATCATTTAAAACTTGTGACAATTGAGTCTGTTTTTCCGTTACATAACCCATATGTAATACTTCTGCAATTTGATTATGATCAAAAGCACAAGATACATTACTATCTAATATTCCTTCTGGATATAAACAACCACCATATTCATACATTTTTTGATCTGGTTTTACGGCTTGTCCTTCTTTTATTTGAACATTGGTTGGAAAGATGCAATAACTTGTTATCATAACCTCTTTCGTTCCGCCATTTAACATTACTACTGTACCAATTGGTAAAAAGCGCTTATTTTCTTCCATCTTGTTTCCCCTTTTCTTATTTTATATTTTACAGTGCATAGTAAATAGAAAAAAGATTTTTCTATTTACTATACATTGCAAAAAGCAATGTATATTTTTTAATTGTTTAATTGTTCTGCTGCAGCTGCGGCAGTTCTTAGGTTTTCAGCTTGACCTTTTAGAGCATTGATAACTGTAGGAATATTATTATGATAGAAGCTATTCCATTCTTCATTAAATTTTGCTTCCCATGCTGTTTCTGTATTTTGATGTAATAAATTCATCTCTTGATTTAATTTGTCAATTCCGTCTTGAATATTTTTAATTGCAGTATCAATTTGTGCTGCTGCATCTCTTGCTTCAGTCGCATTTACAATTACATTTTCATATATTGCCATGTTTATATCACCCTTTCTTTTTACATTCTATTACTTCTTAGTGCTGCTGATGTTTCTTCTGTTGTAGCATCATATTCTTTATTAGCTCTTAACATTAAACTGTCAGCTTCTTCAAAATATCTATTTGCTTGTGTTAGAGTTGGTTTAATTGTTTCATATACACTTAAAAGTTCTGCAGAAACTGATCCACCAATTTTTCCATTGTTTATTCCCATGATTACTTGATCTATTTGTTTCTCACCTTCATTGAATTCTGTTTTTCCAATATCAGTTTGCTGTTTAGCTCTTAGCAAATCTTCTTTTGATACTCTCATTCTCATAATTTGTCCTCCTATCATATTATTGAATTTTACTTAAGAATATTTTTCTGTTTTTTCAACCGAAGCCATATCCTTATAGTTTTATTTTATTATTGTTTTTTATTTTAGGCAAGTATTTTAGACACTTTTTTACAAAAACTTAATATTTTCATTTATTTTACTTTTTTATTTCATGTCCACATATTTGGCAAGTATCACTATTTAATTTTGCACCACAATATGGACATATATTAATCTGTTGTTCTGATTGATTTTTTAGTTCTGGAATTGGAATTATTTCATCTGATGGATGTTTTTCTTCAACATATTCCGCAGTTTGTTGTTTACTAATTACTGAAGAGTCTATACATTTATTTAAGTCAACCGATGGAATATAAGGAACACCAGCTCCTTCAAATTTAAAGTTATCTCCACTACTACTTGCAACTGGTTGATATGATTCTGGCGAAACTGTAAAATATTCAGAACTTTTTTGGTTTATATTTGCTGGTGGTGATAATTTAAGACAATTTTCATTAGTTGATAAATTGTTATCCGTTGATGAATTTTGCTCATTGTTTTCTTGAGAACTGTCATTTTCTCCTGTTGGGGATAATTGTTTTGACTGTGGTTTAGCGTTTATATCTCTATTTATTTTTGCAACATAATTAAGTTTTTTTAATGAAATGATATCTACTACAATTATGAATACCACAAAAACTCCTAAGAACAAAACATTTCCTGCAAAACAACAAAAGTCATATATTCCATGAATGGCAGTTGGAATAAAGATTGCTTTTAAAATATTATTTCTTTCTAGTTCTTTATTATTTCTTTTGGCTGATACCTTAGCTAAACTTAAATAATACCCCATAAATAATCCATAGCAAGCGTGACCAGGGATAGCTGTTATAGATCTTTGAAGTCCAACATTCAGTGAGGCGTTGAAACTATCATTTCCAAAAACATATAAAATATTTTCAAAGCAAGCAAAACCTAGAGTAACAAATATTGCATAGGCTAACATATCATATATTTCATTAAACTCTTTGTGGCGATAACTAAGCGCATATGTTATTAAAAATTTACATAGTTCTTCTATTAATGCAACACCTACAAAAGCATGTAAAAAAACATCTATATAACTATTATAATTACTCATAAAAGGAAAAAAATTAGCTAAAACATTACTTATTGTTAGTACAAGAAAACAAGAAAATATACCACCTACAAATAATAGGACTAATAGTCCGATTGGTTCTTTATTTTTATCCTTTTTATATACATACATCATAATTATGGCTGCAGGTATAATAGCTATAGCTATAAGTAATAATATTGTTAGAAATGAATTTGTCATGATATCCTCCAATTTATTCTATTTTATTTGATTATATCATGAATTAAATTAAAATTATAATATTTTAGTTATTAAATTAAATATTAATTATGTATAAACAAAAAAATCGTTGATTTCAACGATTAAATTCAAACTATGGTGGAGCATAGCGGGATCGAACCGCTGACCTCCACGGTGCAAACGTGGCGCTCTCCCAGCTGAGCTAATGCCCCATAATTACTAACTTTTTCTCAGTCAGTAATTGAATTATAGCATAGTCTTTTTTATTAAGTCAACATTTTTTTATATTTTTTTATATTTTTTCTCTAAATATTCACTTTCTAAATAATAGGATCCATTATCATTAATTAATTGTTGCTTATTTCGATGAAAATTATTCCCGTTTTTTATTATTATCTTTTTTTTAAATTTTAGTTTATTCATATATCTTTCAAGAAGTAATTTATTGTATAAGTAGTTAAGTTTTTTTTGCTCAGATATTAATTTATATACTAAAAAGATTATCATAATAACAAGGTTTAAATATATATTTTTATAGTTTAAAACTATTAAAAATAATATAGTTATATAACTTATTATTATTGTTAACTTAAAACTTTGTTTATATGAAAGATTTATAGAAAAAAGTAAATTAATTATTTTTCCTCCGTCTAATGGATATATTGGTAATAAATTAAATACTAAAATACTATAATGATATACTTTTATAATATGTTCATATCTAGGCCAGATTAATAATAACAAATAATAGGCAAAAAATTGAAATATTGGTCCTGCTAAAACAATAATAAGTTCTTTTTTTATAGATATGTTTAGTGATAATTTAAATTTTGATATACCTCCAAGAGGATAAATAATTATTTTATCTAATTTAGCTTTAAATATTTTAGCAAAAAGAAAATGTCCTAGTTCATGAATTAATATCAAAATAGTTATTATTATAAAAACATTATACAAAGCTGTAAAAATTGAAACTATGGCTATAATATAGAAAAAGATATTTATTTCTATGTATTTAAATATACTTTTTATAATCTAAATACTTTCCTTCTTTAGAAAAGACTAAATATATCTTTTCATCTTTTGCTTCACCTATTAATGAGCCTTTTTCTATATAATCATAAAGTTTCATATCTACAAAATTAATATTAGAGTAAAATACAGAAATTCCATTTGTTTGTTCAACTATTATAGTTTGACCATAGTCTGTTTTTTCACCAATAAAAATTACAACACCACTTTCAAGTGCAGGAACTAAATAATTTGAATCGACAGTTAACGCCACTCCATCTTTATATGCATTATGAGCACTATAAGTTAATTTTTCATTGAAAACTGGTTTTTCTTCAGAAATTATTTTTTCAATTGGAATAATACTTCCAAAGTATTTATTATATAATTCTTTGGTTTTTGTAAATTTAAAACTTTTTTCATAAACATTTTTAATTATTGCTATTTTTATGTTTTGATCATGTTTTACAGCAATTAAGCCAATTAATGTTATTATAATTACTAGCATTGTTTTTAATAAAAATAATTGAATGTGTTTTTTTAATATTAGTCTTTTCTTTACTGTTTTATTTTCCATATATATCTCCTTTATACAAGATATGAAAATAAAAAAATAAATATTCTTTTAGTTAATATTTATTTTTTTATATTTAGAAGGTATATAATTAATAATTAAATATAGTAATTCACCATAAATAATATTTAGTAATAGACTATGACTTATTTTATAAAACAATTGATTAATAGTAATTGAAGTTAAATTAAATATTATAATTAAGATATATTGGGATATTTCATATGTAATAATTGTAAGTATTATATATAAAATTATGTTTAAATAATTTAATTCTATATTTTTATAAATAATTTTAATAAGTAATGCAATTGCAAGAAATAAAATACTATTTAAAAATAACATATTTGTATAAAGTAGGTCATATATTAGACCAAGAATAATTGCAGTTAGATAATATTTACTATTTTTTTTATAATAAAAAGGATACACAATAAGTAAACTAATTATTGTTATTAATGGGGTAAAGAATGATAAATTATCTTTCATATATGGTAAAGTATTATTTAATATTCCATCTAGCAGTAAAGAAATTAATACAATTATATTTGGTAACATCTTATTTTTTCTCCTTTAAAACACTTACATAATGAATATTATTGAAGTTTTGTTTTGTCTTGATATATATCGTTTTACTTAAGTCATATTTATCATTAATAATTTCTTCCACTTCTCCAATATATATTCCTGCTGGAAAAAGTCCTCCTAGTCCACTTGTAACTACAATATTACCTTTTTCAGGAGTTACAGTTTTAGAAACACCTGTTACTTTAATCAAATTTTTGTCACTATCATATCCATTTAATATAGCATGAGTATCATTACCATTAATTTGAAGCAAAACACTAACTTTATAGTTTGTATCAGATGAAGTTATTAATTTCACTTCACTTGAATTACTGTATACTTTACTAATTTTACCAAGTAGCCCATCACTTGTTATTACTGCCATATCCTTTTTTATTCCATCTTTTTTTCCTTTATCTATTGTTATAGTATTAAACCAATAACTTTTATTTCGGGATAATATAGTGGCATTTTCGATTGCATATTCTGTTAGTGTATGATTTAAATCTAATAATGATTTTAATTCATTTATATCTTTTTTTAATGTTTCATTTAGATTTTTTTGAATTAAATAACTTTCATCTTGATTATTATTTGATGATAATGAAGTAAGTGGCAACATATATAACTTGTTTATATATGTTGATAGTGATTTAAAGAGGTTTTCTGTATTAGTTATTTCTCTATTAAATTTAAATGATATTGATAATGTAATTATGATGACTAGTATTCCGATAATTATTTTTTTTATTATTGGCTTAGCTTTAACTTTTCTTGACATGTAATCACCTTATTTTTTCTATATAATTTTCTAAATACAATATTATATATTTAGAATACTGTGCTGTTCATAAAAACTATAATATGATTCATCATTAACAATAATATGATCTAAAATTGGTATTCCCTGAAGCTTCCCTATTTTCATTAAAGACTCTGTAAAATTTATATCTTCCTTACTGGGTGTTAAATTGCCACTTGGATGATTGTGAATGCAAACTATGCTAGATGCACTCAAACGATAAGCTTCTTTAAATATTTCACGTGGATGTGTAAGACTTTTATTAATTGTTCCCATAAATAATAATTTCCTTTCTAATAGTTCTTGTTGGTTATTAAAATATAAGCAGTAAAATAACTCTTGTTTTTTATTTACGAATAGATATCTTGTATCATGCCATATTTGTTTAGCATTTGTTAATTTTTTTAATTTAGTTTTTTGTTTTAAATAAATTCTTTTTCCTAATTCAATAACACTCATTAATTCTAGTGATTTTACTTCGCCAATTCCATTAATTTTTTTTAACTCTGAAATAGTTATTTCTGGTAATTCTTGAAGTGAATATTTCTTTAATATTTCTAAAGCTATGTCATTGACATTATAATTTTTTGTACCAGTTTTAATAATTATTGCTAATAATTCTTTATCTGTTAAATTACTTGCTCCAACCATCTTTAAGCGTTCTCTTGGTCTTTCTTCTATCGGTATATCTTTTATTTTATAATAAATTTCTATCACCTCTACTTATATTATTAACAAGTAAGTGATTGTTTTATTGACTTTTTATTATTTCTTCATAATTGGCAAGAACGACTTCTTCTATAGTAAGAATTTCTTCTTTTTTGTCTGTATTTTTAATTAAAAGATCAAATTGTGTTACATTATTATAAAACTCTTCATTTGAAAGACTAACTTCTTTTATATATAATTGGTAGCCTTTATTATTGTAAATTTGTTTTATTTTTTTAGCATTTTCTTCATCTCTTGTTATACCTAAATAGACATAAAATTTATCATTTTCTTTGTTTACTAGTTTTGTTTCTAAATCTTTAGTATTTTCTAGCATTATTTTTTCATTTGAATAGACGCCTTCTTGTAAAAAGTAATATATTTTTCCTTCATTAAAAGTACTTATAATAGTGTCTTTATATTTGGTATTTAAAATTATTCCGGATACTGTTCCAAGGATGAGAAAAAATGAACTTAATAAAAATGTTTTTTTCATGTTATCACCATAATAAAAGTAACATTTATATATGTTATATTTTGTCGATTTATAATGTTAAAGCTTATATATTTATCTTTTAATTATTTTTTATATAAAAAAAGAAACTATAGTTTTATAGCTTCTTTTTTTACTATTTATTTTGTTAGTTGTTTATATAAATTAGATAATTTTTCTTTTTCTTCTTCTAGTTTTTTTCTATCTTGTTCTACTATATTGGCTGGGGCTTTATTAGTATAATTTTCATTTTGTAAAAGAGTTTCTCGTCTTTTTATTGATTGCTCTAATTTGCTTATTTCTGTTTCTATAATTTTGGAATCAATTTCATCACGTTCAAAAAAGTATGTTATGTTTATATTAGATGATTTAAAATTACAACTAACCATATTATCTGGATCATCACTACATAAATTTTCTTCTGTTATTTTTAATTGTGATGCATAGATATTTATTAGTGCTTGATCAGGACATTCAAAATTTACAAGGGCTTGTTTTGTAATTTTATTTGATGCTTTTAAATTACGTATAGCAACAATATCTTCTAATACCTGTTCTAGTTTTAAGGTTTCTTCTTTAAATACTTCTGTTTTATTATATTTTGGGTATGTTGCTATCATAATTGATTCAGTTTCTTTTACTGGTAGTTTACCATATATTTCTTCAGTAACATATGGCATAAATGGATGTAGTAGTTTTAATATATCAGTTAAAACTGTTAGTAGAACTTTTTTGGTAGTTATAGTCATATTTGTTTTAGTAAGTTCAATGTACCAGTCACAGAAATCATTCCAAATAAATGAATATAATTCATTTCCTGCATTATGGAAATTATATTTATCCATACTTTTTATAACACTTTTAATTAAATTATTTTTCTTAGTTAAAATCCATTTATCTATTATTCTTAATTCATTTTTATCATATTTATCATCGGTAATATCATCTATATTCATTAAAACAAAGCGTGAAGCATTCCATAATTTATTGATAAAATTCCATGATGATTTGACTTTTTCTTCATCATAACGTAAATCCATTCCTGGAGCAGAATTAGTTGTTAGGAAAAATCTTAAAGCATCACAGCCATATTCATCGATTACATCCATTGGATCTACTCCGTTTCCTAGTGACTTAGACATTTTACGACCTTCTTTATCTCTAATAAGTCCATGAATTAAACAATCCTTAAATGGCCTTTTTCCTGTAAATTCTAAGCCTTGGAATGTCATACGATTTACCCAGAATGGAATAATATCATAGCCTGTTACTAAAACATTATTCGGATAGTATCTTTTTAATAAATCTGTGTTTTCTGGCCAACCAAGTGTTGAAAATGGCCAAAGTGCAGAAGAAAACCATGTATCTAGAACATCTGGATCTTGTATCCAACCATCACCAGGACAATCCTCCTGAACTTTTATTTCTTCGTTCTTATACCAAGCTGGAATGCGATGTCCCCACCACAATTGTCTGGAAATGCACCAATCATAGGTTATTTCCATCCAGTGATTCATTATTTTTTCATAACGAGTTGGTACAAAATTTACTTTTGTATCTTTATTCTTTTGATTTTGTAAAACCCGATCAGCTAATGGACGCATTTTAACAAACCACTGTTTTGATAAATATGGTTCAACAACAGCATCACTTCTCTCACTATGTCCAACAGAATGAACCATTGGTTCTATCTTTATTAATAAATCTAGGGATTTTAAATCTTCGACTAATTGTTTACGACATTCTTCACGTGTTAACCCGCAATATTTACCTGCTTTTTCATTCATAGTTGCATCTTTATTCATTACAACTATTCTCTCAAGATTATGACGATTTCCTACTTCAAAATCGTTTGGATCATGAGCTGGAGTAATTTTAACAACACCTGTTCCAAATTCGGGATCTGCATGTTCGTCTCCAATAATTGGAATTAATTTATTTACAATTGGTAGAATAACATTTTTACCAATAATTTTTTGGTAACGTTTATCGTTAGGATTAACTGCAACAGCTGTATCACCAAATAGTGTTTCAGGTCTTGTTGTAGCTACTTCAAGATAGTCATTTGAGCCTTCAATGTAGTATTTTAAATGATAAAAAGCACCTTTATCTTCTTTATAAATGACCTCTTCTGTTGATAAAGCTGTCATTTGCTCTGGATCCCAGTTAATAATTCTTTCGCCTCTATAAATTAAACCTTTGTTATATAAATCAATAAAAACACGATTAACAGCTTTGTTTAATCCTGCATCTAGTGTAAAGCGTTCTTTAGTATAGTCTACCGAAATTCCTAATTTAGCCCATTGTTCATGAATTGTGTTAGCATATTCTTCTTTCCATGACCAAGCCTTTTTTAACCATTCTTCGCGTGACATCTCGCGAGGACGAATGCCATTTTCTTTTAAGCGCTTATCAACTTTTGCTTGTGTAGCAATTCCAGCATGGTCCATTCCCGGTAACCATAAACAATCATATCCTTGCATTCTTTTATAACGAATAATTAAATCTTGTAATGTTACATCCCACGCATGTCCTAAATGTAGTTTACCTGTTACATTTGGTGGAGGAATAACTATGCAGAAAGGCTCTTTAGAACTAATTGAATCAGCTTTAAAATAGCCTTTTGTTTTCCAAGTTTCATATTTATTTTGCTCTACTTCTTGATGGTTATATTTTTTTTCTAACATAATATCTCTCCTTATTTATAAATATACTTATTAAAGATGATAATAAAAAAAATCTCGAGCCAAAAGGACGAGATTTTCGTGGTACCACCTTAATTTAATATCTTTATTGATATCCTCTTTTTTATAACGGTTTTAATCCGGATTTTCTTACTTTATTTCAGAAAACATACTCCTCTGCTACCTTCTATATTTCTCTTAGTTAATTTTCACCAACCATTAACTCTCTTAATAAGAGATAATATCTACTCCTCAGATTCATCGCATCTAGAGTTGATTATAACTTAAATTCAGTTGTTTTTCAATAGTTTTAATATATTATTTATTATTTTAATTCTTTTTTGAATTTAGTTTTTCAGGTTCATCATATTGTTTACCTTTTAGATCAACTAAAGCTTTTTTTATTGTTAAGTTTTTAGATAACTTACCTGTTATAGTGTCTGAAACTCTTTCATTTTTAACAATATTTTCAATATTTTCCCAACCATCTATTACTTTTCCAAACGCAGCATAATCACCATCTAAATATTCTGCTGTATCTAGAACAATAAAAAATTGGCTTCCGGCAGAATCATTAGAATAAGCTCCTCTAGCCATTGATACAATTCCTTTTGTGTGTTTTAAATTATTTTCAAAACCATTGTTAGAAAATTCACCTTTTATTTGATATCCAGGGCTACCAGTACCAGTACCAGTTGGATCTCCTCCTTGTATAACAAATCCAGGAACTAATCTATGGATAGTATTATTGTCATAAAATCCTTCTTTTACAAGATAAATAAAATTATTTACGGTATTTGGAGCAACATCAGGATATAGTTCCATAACTATTGAACCATATTTTTCTATATATAGTGCAACTACAGGATTTTCTGTTTTATACTGTTCTAATGATGTTTCATTTTCAGATAAATCATAATTAATATTTAATAAGTTTTCTGTTTCTTTTGGTTCATTATTACAAGCACATAAAAACAATGTTGATATTATAGTTATTACAATTAATATTTTATTTTTCATTTTTTCTCCTTTAATTATGTAATTTAATTAATACGATATAATTTAAATGAATTATAGATATATTATCGTACTTTTTTATTTTATCATAAATTTTAATTTTTTTATTATAAAATTGCAATATTAATTTAATAACTGCTATATGTTGTATTGATAGACTTTTTTTCTTAATTTTGATAGAATATAATTGGTGATAATATGACACGTGAAGAATTAAATAAGAAAAAACAAAAAAAAATTTCACGAGAAGTTAGATTAAATAAAAATAAAAAAATAATTAATATAGCATTCAAAGTTTTTTTTATTATTTTTATTTTTGTTAGTTTGTTTTATCTTTTTAATAAATATATTTCTACTAAACAAATAATTTTTAAAGAAAAAAGAATTGTAAACGATAAACTTCCAACGAGTTTTAATGGCTTGAAAATAATTCATTTTTCTGATTTACATTATGGAACAACAATGTTTATAAGTGAGATTGAGGAAATTGTAAAATCGATCAATGAACGAAAGCCAGACTTGGTTGTATTTACTGGTGACTTAATTGATAAAAATTATAAATTGGAAGTTAAAGAACAAGAATTATTAATTAAACAGTTATCAAAAATTTCTGCTAATATTGGAAAATATGCAATAATGGGCGAAGAAGATGATGAGAGATTTTCAACTATTTTTAATCAAAGTAATTTTACTATTTTAAATAATGATTATGATTT
>CALVIF010000029.1 GCA_944329395.1 uncultured Bacilli bacterium
CGTAAACCAGTCCCATACATCAATTCTAACATAGCTTTATTACGATAGTCAAATGGACTTTTTAAGTCAATTTCTAAAAGTCTCTCAACTTCATTTATACTCAAAGATTTAGGAATTCTTTTTTGTAATTTAGGTCTTTCAATAAACTGAGCAACATTTTCTTTTGTAATCTGCTGTTTTAATAAATATGAATGAAAATTTTTTATTACTGTCAAATTATGTGCAATAGTAGTAACCTTATCATTTTTATATCTTTCTTTTAAAAAGCTTTTTATATTATCTCCAGTAATTTCTTCTACATCCATTATTTTTAATTTCTTTAAAAATTCTGCATATATTTTCAAATCATTATAATATGATTCCTTGGTTTTATCAGAAAGACCTTTCTCAAATACACAATAATTTATAAAATCTTCAATCGCAAAATCTATATTCATAGTATCACCTATATATATTATACAATTTTTTTTAAAAAAAATATTATTTAATAAGCAATATCTAGCAAATTGAACATATATTTGATAAAATTACTATGAGGTGACATTATGAATAATAAACCTTTAGCATTAAAATTAGCCCCAACTAGTCTAACAGAAATCATTGGCCAAAAACATTTAGTTGGTGATGGAAAAATATTAACCAATTTAGTTAAAAACAAAAAAATCTTTTCAATGATTTTATATGGAAAACCTGGTATAGGTAAAACAAGCATTGCTAATGCAATTGCTAATGATTTAGGATTAAGGCACCGATTTCTAAATGCAACCATTAATACTAAAAAAGATTTGGATATTGTAATAGAAGAAGCTAAAATGTATGGAGGAATAATCCTAATCATGGATGAAATTCATCGCTTACATAAAGATAAACAAGACATACTTCTACCCCAATTAGAAAGTGGTCTAATCACTTTAATTGGCATGACAACATCTAACCCATATCATTCAATTAATCCAGCAATAAGAAGCAGATGTCAGCTATTTGAACTTCTCCCACTAGATACAGAAGATATTATAACTGGATTAAAAAAAGCTATCAATCACCCAGATTTAAAAGGAATACAAATCGATGATGAAAGCCTTGAATTAATTGCCGAAATTTCTGGTAATGATCTAAGATACGCATATAATTTACTTGAAATATGTTATTACTCTTCTGATGACAACACTATAACTAAAGAAAAAATTAGAAAAATAAATAATAAGCCTGTATTTTTTTCCGATAAAAATGGTGATGGTTACTATGATGTTTTAAGTGCTTTTCAAAAATCAATTAGAGGAAGCGATGTTGATGCCTCTCTGCATTATTTAGCAAGACTAATTATGCAAGGCGATTTAGAATCAATATATCGTAGAATGAGTGTTATAGCTTATGAAGATATCGGATTAGCTAATCCAACAATTGGACCCAAAGTAGAAGCTGCTATTAGTGCTGCAGAACGTGTAGGATTACCTGAAGCAAGAATTCCCCTTGGAACAATCGTAGTAGAAATGGCTCTTTCACCAAAAAGCAATACAGCTCATATTGCACTAGATTCAGCACTAGCAGATATAGAAGCCGGAAATGTCGGTCTTGTCCCAAATCACATAAAAAACGACTCAAAAGAATATAAATATCCACATGATTATAAAGGTGCCTACGTTGTACAACAATATTTACCAGACAAAATAAAAAATAAAAAATACTACATTCCCAAAGATATTGGATATGAAAAACAAATAAAAGATATTTACGAAAGATTGGAACACTTAAAAAAAATAAATTAGTAAAAATATAGTTATTTTATAAAAAAAAGAGAAAGAACTTCTCTTTTTAATATGCATTTATTTATTAACAATAAAATATATAAATTTAAAATATTAAATTAAAATGAAAACTCACACATTAATAATAAAAAGCTGAATTAGAAGATTAGGATCTACACCACTAGTTTTTATTTGCATATCAATTTTATTTAATTTAATTATTAAATTTAAAATTTCTTGTTCACTATAATATCTAATTAATTCCTTTGTTTTTTTCACTCTAAACTCTTTAACATTTAACATTTTTGCAATTTCATCATTAGAAAAATTTTTCTTACTTAACAACTTAACTTGTATCATAATTCTAAATTGACTTGCTAGTAAACCAATCAAACTAAGTGGTTCTACATTATAATTTAAAATTTTCTCAAACAATCGCAGTGCTTCATTTTTATTTTTTTCACCTAAAGCTCTTGTAAAAGAAAAAGTTAAGTCCGTTGCATCCCCAAGCTTCCTAACAACCAATTCTTCAATATCTTCTTTAGTTATAACTTTATTTTCATATTTATATGCTTTTAATTTATTACATTCATTATATATTTTAGTAATATCTCCTAAACAATAATTATCAAGTAATTTCATTACTTCTTTTTCAATCTTATATCCTTTTAATTGCTCCTGGATATAATTTAAAGAATCAAATACTATCTCTACAGATTCTAAATTTTTCTTTAACTCTTTTAAATATTTATTTTCTTTAACAACAAACTTTTTTGTAGAAATTATTAAAATATTATCTAAACAATCATTTTTAACATATTTTACCAAATTTTCTAAATTTTTAGAATCATTCAAATCAACGCTTTCAAAATTAGTTATTACTATAACTTTTTTATCTGAAAAGAAGCCATAGGTAATTAAATCCTCTAATGCATCTTGCAAGGGAACTTCTTGCATATCATAATAATTTATACTAGCGCCACAAAATAGCTTTTCTTTTATTATTCTATTTACTTCAAGCTGAAGAGTAGTAAAATCATTACATTCTATTAAAAAATTATTCTTCATTTTCTAGTACTTTCTCAATATATTTAAATATACTATCTAAAGACGATAAATCTTTACCTCCACCTTGAGCAAAAGTAGGACTACCTCCACCATTTCCATTAGATGAAATAGAAGCCTGTTTAACAATAAAACCAGCATTTACACGACAATTACTTCTAGCAATAAAATTTACAGAGTTATCATTTTTAACATTAGCAAAAAATACAAATCCTTCTTTCATTATTTGAACTAAATTATCAGCAATTGCCTTTAAAAGATTGATATCTTTATTTGTTACTTTCATTATAACAGCTAAAGTTCCATTATAATTTTTAATATTTTCTTTATAGATGTCCAAATTTTGTAAAGCATTTTGCTCTCTAAGATCATAATATTTCTTTTCTAAGTCTCTAACCTCTTGTTGAACATAAGCAAGTTCATTCTTATTAAAAATAATATCTTTATATGATGTTGGTTTACTATTATCAATTTCAACATCAAAATTAAGTTTAATACCATTATTTTTTGCTTCTTCTAATATATTTTTTGACTTCATTAAAAGTTTTATCATTTCATCATTATACGGTTTAATTATATTAAATAAAGTTGATTCTACTTTACTTCCAGTTACAGCTTCAATACGATATACATTACTTCCCTTTGATTCACATGAATAAATTGCAAAACCACTAATTTCTCTTGTATTGGTTGTATGTGTACCACCACACAACTCTATAGATTTGCCTATCTTTACAACACGTACAGAATCACCATATTTTTCACTAAACAATGCCATAGCACCTAATTGTTTGGCTTTATCAAGAGGCATAATTTCAGTTGCTACAATAAGATTTTCTTTTATCATATCATTAGCAAACTTTTCAACTTCTAACAATTTATCATCACTAATTTTACCAGAATATGTAAAATCAAATCTTAACTTTTCATCATCAACATAACTTCCTGCCTGTTTAATATTTGAAGAAATAACTTGTTGAAGGGAATATTGTAAGATATGAACACACGAGTGATTTACTTCTATTCTATTACGACGTTCCTTGTCAAGTACAAGTTCGCACTCATCGTTTAATGAAATTACACCATCAAGTAATTTTACTTTATGTATATGTTGACCATTAGGAGCTTTAAAGACATCAATCACTCTTGCCTTAAAATTTTTGCCAACAATCATACCAGTATCACTAACTTGACCACCAGATTCAGCATAAAAACAAGTTCTATCAAGTGCAATATAACAATCATGATCTGAAGATTGAACTATTTCATCCTTTGAAAATATAGCAAGAACATTAGTTTTTAAACGATAAATACCATAAACAAACTGACTAGAGTCTTTAAAATCTAATAATACTTTCTTTTGACTTGCCATTGATGATTTATTTTTAGCATTCTTCTTTGCCAATTCTTTTTGCATAGACATATATTTATCAAACTCATCTTTTGACACAGTATAGCCTAATTCATTTAAGTACTCTAAAGTTAATTCAAATGGAAAGCCATAGGTATCATATAATTTAAAAGCATCCTCACCACTTATCGTTCCATCAGCCGACTCTTTTACTAATTCTCGTAATCTTTTTTCTCCAGCCTCTAAAGTCTTCAAAAATAATTTTTCTTCTTCTAAAACTAAAGCTTCAATTATTGGACGTCTAGCAATTAAATATGGATAAGCATCTTTCATAACATCAACAACATCAGAAACAAGTTTATACATAAATGGCTCCAAAAGACCTAACTGTTTTCCAAATCTCACACTTCTTCTAAGTAAACGACGCAAAACATAACCGCGACCAACATTTTCAAAACATGCTCCATCAGCCAAAGCAAAAGTTATTGCTCTAATATGATCTGCAATAATTCGATATTCTTTTTGCCCAGAATACATAGCATTCACAAGTTCACTAATATGAGCAATTATAGGTTTAAATAAGTCCGTCTCAAAATTGCTATTTACATTTTGAAACATACAACACCATCTCTCCAAACCGGCACCAGTATCTATATTTTTACTTGGTAACTCCTGATAGTATTCTCTTGCTACGCCTTCTTTAGCATTAAATTGGCTAAAAACATTATTCCAAATTTCAATATAACGATATTGATCTTCATCATTTTTGAACTTTTCAAAAGCAGTACCATCTTCATCATATTCTTTTCCTCTGTCGTAGAAAATTTCAGAATCTGGTCCACATGGTCCCTCACCAATTTCCCAAAAATTACATTCTAAAGGAATTATATGACTTGGATCAATTCCAACCTCAATCCACTTTTTCTTTGCAGCTTCATCATCAGTATATACTGTAACAAATAATAGTTTAGGATCAATTCCAAAATACTCATCACTAGTTAATAGTTCAAAAGCAAAAGAAATAGCCTCTGTTTTAAAGTAATCTCCAACAGAAAAATTTCCCATCATTTCGAAAAAAGTATGATGTGTATCATCACCAACATTTTCAATATCATTTGTTCTAAGACATTTTTGAATACTCATTAATCTTCTAGAATTAGGAACCTCAGTACCATCAAAATATTTTTTCAAAGGTGTTACACCAGCATTAATCCATAATAAACTATCATCATTAATTGGAATAAGAGGTGCACTTTCAAACAATTTATGCCCCTTTTCTTCAAAAAATCTAAACCATGTATTTCTAATATCATTATGACTCATGTATTTCATTGTTATCTTCTCCTTCCTGCTCTATACTATTTAATATCGATAATAACCTTTTTTCATATTCATCAAAAGAACCATTATTAAAAATATAATAATCAGCAAACGAAATAGGTCCACCTTTAGCTAAATTCTCAATTTCTGAAATATCACGAATATGAATTTCCTCATTATTAAATGGTCTATCAACTCTTTTACCAATTCTTTCATAACGTATATTTTTATCACAAATAATTCCTATTAATTTTAAATTTGGAAATTCTTTTTTCAAAATTAAATACTCATCCCATGAATACAAACCATCTAAAACCGTATTGTTCTTTTTAAGTGATTCTCTAATCTTATTCTTAAGAAGAATTGCAACAGCAGCCATTCCATATTTTTCTCTAATCTTTTCACGGTACTCTTTTTGGCTAGCAGGAGTAATCTCAATACCTTCTTCTCTCATTTTTTCATAAATTAATCCACCAAAATAAATTTTCGTCCAACCATTTTCTTGCAAGTAATCTGTGGCAACACTCTTACCACTTCCAGCCATCCCAACAACAGCAATTAATTTATTCATTATTTTTACCCTCCACTTCATTTACTATTTTACAAGCTGCTTTTCTTAAATCATCAAGCCCATTATTTTCAACTTCATAATCAAATTTTTTATAATCTAATATTTCAGTTTCAGTAATATGTTCTTTTTCTTCATCAGTTAGCCCATTATCATAATTATTTCTATTAATTTTAATCGTAATAACATTATCAAATCTCTTCTTTAATTCTTCAAACTCCATAATAAGACGAGCATCAGTAATAATAAATGAATCAAAGAAATTACTTAGAATTTCAATATCATCACAAGTTCTATTAATTAAAAATAAAGGCTTATGCATTTTTTCTTTTATTATTTCTATTCCCATCTTTTGTAAAAATTCACGTGGTTTTTCATTCGAATTTTCATTCCATGAAAAATAATTTTTTGCATATGAATACAAAGTTTCAGTTAAATGCATTACACAAGGCTTATAACCATATTTCTTCAATTCTTCCCTCAAATAATTTCCAAATGTTGTTTTGCCACTTCTTGCTATACCACCAATTACAAATATTTTCATATTATCCTCCTATACAAATAAAAGACCATAATAGGAGAACAATATGTTCGGTACCATCCTATTTGGTCTTAATTATCATAACGGCTATGCCGATAAAACTCTTAAAGTAGCTTCCTAAAAAATTTTTATTAGTTCTCACCAAACACTAACTCTCTTAAAAAAATTTATCTAGTACTCATCTTTAATCAATGTTTTATTAATTATTTTCTTTTACAATTTTTTCAAAAATATTTACTTTTTCATTAATAAACATAAATATTACCTTGATACTTGCAACAACAGGTGTTGCTACAACCATACCTATAATACCAAAAAAATGTTGGAAAATCAAGAGACTTGCCATAATTGTTACAGGATGAAGTTTCATAGCATGTCCCATAATAAGTGGTTGATAAAAATTATTTTCTAAAAGTTGAACAACTAAAATTGAAACAATACATAATATTCCTGTCAAAGGTGAAACAGTAAAACCAACAATAATTGCTGGAACAGCACCGATATATGGTCCAAAATATGGAATTATATCTGTTAATGCGCAAAATAGTGCAAAAATTAATGGTGCTTTTATACCAGCAATCGTAAGTCCTATACTTTGTGTAATAAAAACTAAGAACATTATTAATAAAATTCCTTGAACATAATTACGTAAAGATGTATTAATTCTCATTCCTAATTCACTATAATTTTTTTGCCATGAATTAGGAATACTCTTCAAAATAACATCATTAATTTTATTAAAGTCATATAACATATAAAAACCAATCATCAATCCTAAAACAGCACTCAAACCACCATTAAAAATTGATTTACCAATATTTAAAATCATATTAGGCAAACTTGTTGTTAATCCTGTCGCAAAAGTTTCAAGCCATTCATATACATTATGTTCAACAATTTTCGCGTCAATACCATTTCTACCGAAAAAATCAAAAAAACTATTTGCAAAATTTTTTAAATCAGTAAAAATATCAGGAATAGTTTTAATAAACTCGCCTATTTGATCTATAAATAATGGTACAAAGGCATAAAAAACCGTAAACAAACTAGCAATTAATAATAAATAAGCTATAATACATCCAATAACTCGTGGAATTTTTTTCCTTTGTAACCAAGTAACAAAAGGCTCGAACAACCATGCAATTAATATTCCAATAAAAAGAGGCGAAATGACAACCAATAGTTCACGTAAAAGAACAAAAACCTTCCACTCTCTTAATATTGATGTTGCTAGCAAAATTAAAACTACAATAGTAACAATATATATAATATGCATTAGTCTCTTACCAATTTCTAATATTTCATTTAAACTTGTTATATCTACTTCCGTATCCTTCTTCTTTTGAAAAAACATAAAAACAATCCTCCTATTCGAATTATAACACTATTTATAGAAATAATCTACAAAATAAAGTATAATAATTAAAGGTGATTTGATGAAAACTATAACCAATATTACACAAAATGAAATTATAATTAAAAACTCAAAATTTATAACTATTTTATTTCCAATAAATGATAATACTAAAATTGATAATTTGATTGATAATTTAAAAAAACAATATCCTAAAGCCAATCATTATTGCTATGCCTATGTATTAAATAACTATCAAAAAGCAAACGATGATGGAGAACCAAGTGGTACCGCTGGAATGCCAATCTTAAATGTTTTACTAAAAGAAAAAATCTTTAATGTTTTAGCAGTTACAATTAGATATTTTGGAGGAATAAAATTAGGCGCCGGTGGTCTAATAAGAGCATACACAAAATCAGTTAAACTAGCACTAGATAATTCTAACCTAGTAACATTAAAAAAAGGCTATAAATTAAAAGTTACAATACCATATAATGAACAAAAAAATTTTGAATATCTTTTAAAAGACTACCAAATTTTAAAAAAAGAATTTAATCAAAATATTACATATGAATTTCTATCACCAAGTAATAAACTTCAAATTATCGATAAATATAACTATGAAATACTTAATGAAGAATATATAAGAGAAATTAAAGAAAACTGATTTTCTTAAAAAAAATAAATCTTTAAAATGATTTATTTTTTATTTAATTATAATTAACAATTGTTTTTAATCTTTTAATAACCTTTTTTTCAATACGTGATATATACGATTGTGAAATTCCTAGCTTTTCTGCAACCTCTTTTTGCGTTAATTCATTTTGCCCCATTAATCCATATCGTAAAATCATTATATCTCTATCCCTCGGTCTAAGTCGCATTACTTCATTAATCATTAAATTACGCTCAGTTTCCTCTTCAATACCACGTGTAACAATATCAGGATCAGTTCCCAAAACATCTTCTAAATGAAGTTCATTTCCCTCACCATCAAGCGATAATGATGCATCAATACTAACTTCAGTTTTAATTTTTTTATTTTTTCTTAAATACATTAAAATTTCATTATCAATACATCTAGAAGCATATGTTGCTAATTTTATGTTTTTATCACGGCTAAACGTATTAATACCCTTAATTAATCCAATAGTACCTATACTAACTAAATCTTCTAAATCAACCCCTGTATTCTCATATTTTTTTGATAAAAAAACCACCAACCTCAAATTATGTTCAATAAGAACATCCTTTGCCTTTAAATCACCATCATCCTTTAACTGCAAATAATAATCTTCCATTTCCTTTGATAATGGCTCAGGTAACATATCAGTTGCCCCAACATAAAATATACTTGTTGCTTTAAAAAATATTTTTTTTAATAATGCTATAATTATTTTCATAATTCCTCCTTAAATTTATTTGGCAATATACAATCAATATTATTAAGACTAAAATTATCTTTACTAATTCCTATTAAACAATTTTTAAACTCTTTATTATTAACAAAAACAGTTTGTGGTTTAAAACATTTTACAATCCCACTCGTATTTAGTGCCTTGTATGGAACAAAAATATAATTATTCTCTACTATATTTATATTATTGTTAATTAATATAACACTTCTTTTTTTATAAGGATCAATTAGTTGATTACCTGTATCTAACATACCTTTTAACTTATATTTTTCATTATTTATTTGTATAATTACCTCATAAATATTACCATATGTATTTTTATAAAATATAGTTTCTTTAATATAACTAAAAATAATAATTGGACCAACAACTAATGACAAAATCAAATTAATTGATAAACCATTATTAATAAATAAAATCCCCTTATTTTTATAATAGAAACTAATATTAAATAAATATAAAGTTCCACCTAAAATAATACTTATCAAATAAAAATAACATATATTTTTGATAAAATTTCTTTTACCAAACGTAACTAAAATTATAAAAATACTTATTAAAAGTTTTAGAAAAAATAAAGAAAAAGTATCTAAATTAATAAATAACAAAAATATAGAAGATGAAGCTACTAAACTTCCTAATAACAGTCGCCTGAGTTTTACAACGTTTTTTAAAACTTTTGCTGTTGCATACAATAATATAAAATCAAAGAAAAAGTTTAAAAAAAATACTAAATCCAAATAGATTTTCATATATATCACCACTATAAGTATATAAAGAAAAAAACGACATATCTGTCGTTTTACGTAATATTTATATTTTTTTCTTATGAATAAATATTTTTATTATATATGATAAAAATATTATCATAATTCCAACAAAGCACCACTCTAAAACAGTACTTACCATTCCATTTGTATACTTATGAATAATATCAAAAATACTTTCAGGTAAATATTTATCGATTATATAACTCAAATCAGCTAAACCTAAATTATACTTTATATAAGTCATTATTCTTAAAAATATATCAATAATAGCCATCAAAAAAACAAAAGAAGAAAATCTTTTAAAAAACATTACAACTACCAAAATTAAAATAATTAATATAATTAAATCTATATACATTTAAGCCACCTCATTATATCTAAATTATAGCATATAATAACTTTTAATTCTACAAAAAAAGCAAACAATGTTTGCTTTAAACTAATTATCACTATTCTTATTTGTTAATCCAAGTACTTTCGATTTTTCAGTAGAAATAGATCTTGTAGATATTTCAATAGCTCTATCAATAAAACGATTCATATCATCTTTGTAAAGTTGTAAAATATTCGTAGTTCTATTATAAACCTCTTCTGGCTCAATATCTAAAAAATTAGCAATTGATTCAGGAGAAAAATATTTTCCATCTATATATCCTAATCTTAAAGAAATAATAACCGCATCCTTAACTGATAAAGTTGTCATCATTTGTGCAAAAGATGGTGTTTTTATTAATTCTAGCATTTTTACATATTCATCTTTACTAATACTATCAGTAGCACATATTTCTTGTTGACTATTAGCCACATCATTATTTTGAACAGCTACTACAGGTTTTTCAATATCACTTTCTCCCAAAATATCACTAACTTCTACATTATGATTATCATCTAAATCAGCTTCTGTAGAAGATTGAATATTTTTTTCAACAGTAACATCATCACTCATACCATTTTTTACATCATTAACCTTACTAACATTAGAAGAATTACTATCTATCATTACAGCATCGTTTTTCTCTGCAACATCTAAAGAAGGAAGACCAATATCTATTTTTCTTCTTCTTTTTCTTTGAGTATAATTTGGTTTTTCCAACATTCTTTTCATTTTTGGCAATAAACTTCCATAATATATACTTTTTTGCTCTTTTGATAGCCTTGTAATAAATTGCACATTTAAATCTTCTCCATATTTTAAAGTTAACAAACATCTTTCTTCATCAGATAATTTTGAAATCATCGTATCAACTTCTTCTTTTGAATATGTATTAAAATATTCATATATTGTTTGTACACGTCTCATTGATTCATCCCTCTTTTCATTTTTATCATTTTCATCATTTTTATCATTTTCATCATTTTTATCATTTTCTAATTTCGGCAATTTTCTTACACATTGCTTACCCATTAAAGAATATTGTCCATATATTTTTCTAAACTCATCAATTCTATCTAATGCAGCATCAGGTTTTTGCATGTAATTAGCAAAATGCTTTATATGTTCTGACTGCCTAAGTTTTTTTAAAGCATTTGATTCAATTTGCCTTATTCTCTCACGTGTAACATTATACATTTGACCAATTTCTTCTAATCTATAGACTCGTTCATCACAAAAACCAAATCTTAAAATAAGTACTTCTTTTTCCCTATCGCTTAAGTTACATTTTTCAAATAACTTTCTAACATCAGAAGCAAGCGCTTTCTGAATAAATTTTTCTTCTAATCCCTGATCAGAATCCGCTATAAAATGCTCTAGTTCTGTATCATCTTCAGAACCAATAATTTTATTAATACTCAATGTATCTTGTCTAAAATTATCTAATTTTATAACCTTTGCTAAAGATATATGCATTGCCCTAGCAATTTCAGGTAAAGTGGGTTTTCGATTTAATTTTCCTTCTAAATCCCTACAAGTTTGCTTATATTTAGTAATCATTGCATCTAAATGAACCGGAATTCTAATATTTCTACTCTTATTAGAAATATATCTAGTTATTCCTTGCCTAATCCACCAGATAGCATAAGTTGAAAAATTGCATCCCATATCAGGATCATATCTGTCAGCCGCCTTTATTAAACCAATATTTCCTTCTTGAATTAAATCAATAAGAGGAACATTACTAAAACGGTACTTGAAAGCCATTTTAACTGCTAATTTTAAATTACTTTCAATAAGCATTTGTCTTGATTTAACATCTCCATGTTTTGCTCTTCTAGCTAAATCTTTTTGCTCTTCAGCAGAAAACGGCTTATGATTATTAACTTCTCTAAAATAAGCTTCTAGACTACCAACTTCTCTAAAAGAAGACTCATCGTCATATTCTATTTTTTTAAATTCTTTTTCCTCTTCATAATCAGAATATTTATATGAATCATTATTTTCTCTTATTTCAATATTATTTATAAGACAATATCCTTCGATAATAGAAGCAGTCAAATTATTATCAAAAAGATCAGATAAACCACCAGAAGTTATTTGTCTTTTATGTTTAGCTACAACCATTTGAAGTGCTCTAGATAATTTTTCGTTTTGTTCTATTAATTTGGATAATATATCAAAGTCTGGTGTATAATCAAATGATTCAAAAAAAGTTGCTAATTTATTTATATTCTTAAGCTCTTCTTCAGAAGTAGACACATTTTTAAATGTTTTATTAATAAAAGTATTTATTAATGATGCAGCTTGCAATGGATCATTTAGTTGTTCTTTAATTTTTTTTATAAAAATTAATTTAATTTGAGCCTTCACATTTT
>CALVIF010000030.1 GCA_944329395.1 uncultured Bacilli bacterium
CAACAATCAAAAAACGACATTTAAACTAGAAAAAGAAAAAAGCCCTAAAAAAACGGACTTTAGTCTAAAAATTTACTGAAATTATTAATAAATTTATATTATTTGTTAAATATATTAATATCAACATTTCCTTTGATTCCATCTACTCTTCCGTTGTTACATAATTGCCAATAATTATATGATCCTTGATAATTTGTTTGATTTGTATAATGGGCAAGCCAAATATTATGTGATGTTTTAAACCATACATTTTCAAGATAATACTTGCTACTATATAGCATTCCTGTATAGTTTGATTTTTCTATTGTATTTATGAAAGCGTTTGCAATTTCAGTTAAATTATAAAAACTGATGTTAAAATCTTGGAAAGATCCCCAACTTTCCCAATCAAATGCTATTGGTAATTCAATTTTGTAAGGTTTTAATTGTTCAATTACCCATTTAGCTTGTTTTTTAGCTTCTGAAACATTATCAGCATATGAATAGAAATATACACCAACAGGAATATTTACTTTCTTAAAACCAATTATATTTTGTTCAAAGTTTGGATCAATATAATATTCACCATTAATTCCTTTTTGACTTCCAATTCTTATAAAGACAAATTCTACTCCTGCTTCTTTTACTTTTTGGAAGTCAATTTCACCTTGCCACTTTGAAACATCTATACCTATTTTATTATAATTATTTTTATAAATATTTTTTAAATTGTTGAAATCTTGAGTTGAATTTATATTTGTATTGGTTGATTGATTAGTGCTTTTTTCTTTTACAATTAGTTTAAAGTTTGTATTAGATACATTGTTACTAGAATCAGTAGCTTTAAATGTGAGGTTATATGTTCCAGGTGTATTAACATCATATTGACCAATTAATTCACATTTTGGTTTTGCATCGTAGTTATCGCCACAAAATAATTCTTTTGAAAGATCTCCCGTGTATCCTACATTGATAGTAAATGAATTAGAAGAAAAAATCAATGGAGCAATTTTATCTACTATATATATATCAAATGAATAAGATACTTTAATATTTTCATCATTAATAAATTCAAAATTTATTGTTTTTTTACCGATATGTGTAGTATCGATTTTAAAGTCGTTTATTAATTTACCGTTAATAGATTGAAGCAAATCGGATAACTTAATATTATCAAATACTTCAACATTTAGATTATCTTTTAAATTAACTATTATTTTAGCATTTTTAATTTTATATGATTTATATAAATTATGTGTTAAAACTCCTGCTGCTATTATAGTAAAAAATGTTACAGTTATAATAATTACTTTTTTCATTTTTCCTCCTAATATTTATATTTAAATTATATCTTACATTAAAGAAAAAATTAATCTATTTTTTAATTTTATTTCAAAATATTTATTATTAATTTATACGAAAAAAGGTCTCAAATTTATTGAGTACCTTTTTTAGTTATATTGTTTTTTTATATGCTTCAATTAGATCATCAATGTGTGCACAGCCCATAAAACAAACTAATTCATTTTTTCCTCTTGCTACTTTGGCCATTTCGTTTCCAGAAATTATTTCAGCATTATTTAATTTGTCAACAATCAATTTTGAATTAATTCCAGGATAATCTTCTTGTTTTTCACGATTACATCTTATTTCAGTTAAATATACTTTGTCGGCAATTTTAAATGAATCGATAAATTGTTGTAGAAAATCTTTAACTCTTGAATAAGTATTTGGAACAAATATAACATTTAATTTTTTATCTGGATATTTTTGTTTAATTGCTTCTAATGTAACTTTTATTTCTGTTGGGTGATGTGCATAATCATCAATTATTACTGTATCACCAATTTTTTGCTCTGCAAAGCGTCTTTTGGCATTTTCAAAAGTTAATAATAAGCTAGTAATAGTCTCAATATCAAGGCCGATTTCTTTTGCGATTATAATTGCTGCTGTAGCATTCATAACCATGTGTTTTCCATATAAAGTTATTTTAAAATGTCCGATTAATTGTTTATTATCAAACAAATCAAATGATGAACCATCTGTAGTTAATGATAAATTTTTTATAACTATATCATTGTCTTCATTGAAACCATAATATTTAATTGGAGTTGTTGTATGTATTTTTTTTACTTCGATATTATCACCATTAGCTACAACAAGTTTACTTGTTTGATTTGCAAATGTTTCAAAAGCGTTTCTTATATCATTAATATCATCGTAGCATTCTAAATGTTCTTCTTCAATGTTTGTGATTACTGAATATGTAGGATGATAAGCTTTAAAGTGTTTGTTAAACTCATCACTTTCAACAACAAAATATTTATTATTTTTAATTACGCTCCCATTTCCAGCACCAATAAAATAGTTACAGCCAACAGTATTTTCTAGTAAATGTTTAATAAGTGATGAAGTTGTTGTTTTACCATGGGTTCCACTTATTCCAATGCTTTCAAACATTGAAATTATATCTCCCATAATTTCATTGTATTTTTTTATTGTTAATCCCATTTCTTTTACTCTTTTAAGCTCTGGATGATCTTCTTTAAATGCAGCACTGTATGTAACAATTGTATCATCATCAATTACGTGAGTATTATCATAAAAAATATTGATATTTCTTTTTTCAAGACCTTCTTGGGTAAATTTATGCTCTTTAGCATCGTCGTATCCACTAACTGTATTACCCAAATCATATAATATTTGGGCTAAAGTTGACATTCCTGTCCCTTTTATTCCTATACAATAGTATTTCATATTTGCACTCCTTTTATTTTTGAACTTATGTTAAACTAAGCATCTTTATAGATATAAAAAGATTGAAATAAATCAATCTTTAATTTTGTTTATTTTGTTCAGTAAATTTTTCTGCTTTTCTTTTTTGACGACAATCTTTACATCTTTTTGGTTCGTTTTCTAATCCTTTTTCTTTGTAAAATGCTTGTTCACCTTTTGTAAAAATGAATTCTTGATTACAATCTTTACATACTAAGGTTTTATCTTCAAATTCCATGGTTTACCTCCTTATTAAATAATTGGACCTTGTTTAGGTATATTGTTTCCAAAATTTAATAATTAGGTCCCTAATATAATTTGCAAAATCCAGTTATATCTCACACTATATAATATATCATTTAAAATAAATTTATGCAAATTGTTCTAAAATAATTGACATTTATTTGTCGTTTTTATCTTTATTTACTCTTGAGTAAATACATCCACAATAATTTTGCCGATATAAATTATATTCTTTTGATAATTCAATACTTCTTTTATATCCATTTTTTTTCTTAAAATCAGAATATAGATATTTAGTTCTTATTTCTTCTTCAAGATTGTGCCCTATTTCATTAATCCAATTGCTGTTTTTGTATGGGCTAAGTGTTAATGTAGTAGCAAAATAGTCAAAGTTATATTCTTTTGCTACTTTTGCGGTTTGTGTTAATCTTAATTCGTAGCATTTATAACAACGAATGCCTCTTTCTGGACAGTTTTCTAAGCCTGTAGCTATTTTTTGAAATTCATCTTTGTTATATGGTGCTGAAATTAATTTTACTTTGTATTTTGTTTTAAAAGAATTAATGAATTTTTCTAACTCCAATAATCTTTTATTATATTCACTAAGTGTATCAATATTTGGATTATAAAAAAATAATGTTATTTCAAATATTTCTCCTAATCTTTCAATTACTGATGAAGAACATGGTGCACAACAAACATGTAATAATAATGTTTTCCCTATTCCACATTTTTCTATCTCTTTTTCCATCAATAAATCATAATTCATAATATCACTCTTTCAATTTCAATGTGTAAATTATATCATAATTAATCATATTTTTCTATTAAAATCATAGTTTTAAATATGAAAAATGTTATATATAGTTTTTTAATTACTTCTATAGCTGGATTTTCTACTTTAATAGGTTTAATTCCATGCTATATGAATCGTGAAAAAAAAGATGTAATAATACCGGCTTCATTATCATTTTCTGCTGGTGTGATGTTAACTATTTCAATATTATCGTTAATTCCAAAGTCATTAGAACTATTTATATGGAAATTTAAACTTATTCCTGCTGTTATAATTTTAGCTATTTTTATTGTTACAGGGATAGTTATTTCGATGACGATTGATCAAAAAATTGAAAAAAGTTTTCATAATAATAAATTATATAAGTTAGGAATAATATCTATAATTGCGTTGATATTACATAATATACCTGAAGGAATAACAACATTTATTTCAACAAATTTGGACACAAAACTAGGACTATTTTTGGCAATATCAATAGCACTTCATAATATTCCCGAAGGAATTTCAATTGCTGTTCCTATTTATTATTCAACAAATAAGATAAATAAGGCTTTATTTTATACACTAATATCTGGTTTTTCAGAATTATTAGGTGCTATTATTGCTTGGTTATTTTTAACAAAATATTTAACAGATTTTACTTTAGGTATTACTCTTTCCTTAACAGCTGGGATTATGTTACATATATCGATATATGAGCTAATGCCAAATTCTTTAGCGTATTGTCAAAAAAAAGCAACAATTATTGCTTTTATATCTGGAATAATGATTATGTTGCTTTGTAATTTGATAAGTTAACTATCATAAGTTTCTGTGTCTATACTATTACATATATATTCAATTGTATTGTTCTCTGTGTGCATAACTTTATCACATTTGCAATTTTCATTGCATATAATTTCATCTGTTAGTGCATTGTAGTTTGCATTACAATTATTATCAATTATTTCAATACGTGAAAATACATTGGTAATTATATAATTATCATTTTCTTTTTCAATGTCATATCTATATAATTTAGAAAAATTTTCAATTAGTTTGTCTATAGTTTTAGAATTGGCGATAATTTTAATGTCGTTTTCTTCTTCATATATTGTGTAATTTCTAAGAGTATTATTTTTTAAATCATTAATAAAAATACCAAATATATCTTTAATATTAAATTTTGGTTGTAAATAAAAATTATAAGTTAACATTCCAAATCTTTCTTCTTTGTAATAATTAAGTTGATAAAATTTGGAATCAAAATTATTTTCAATAATTATTTGATTGTTTTTTAATGTATTATTAACTATATATTCATATGTTTGTGGATATAAATCTAGTATGACTAAATTTTCCTTGTAAGTTATTTCTTTTTTTTGAACTGTATTTTTTAGAATTTCACTTAAATCTTTATCAATTTTTATATCTTTTAAAGCTATTAAACTTACTCCAATTCCTATACCTATAAAAATAATTGAAATTAAAAAGCTAAGAAATATTCTTTTAATATTTAATTTTGAATTTAGGATAAACCAAATAATTGTTATTAGTATTAATATTATTGCAATTATTAGTCCTATTAGGGCAATGTTAATGCCAATAAATATTTTTGAATACATTGTGAATGAAATACTTAATGTTAAACCTATTATGCTAAATATCAATATAAATATTAAAAATAATCCAATAAATGTTGCAATAAATTTAACAAAATATAAAATTATTTTTGCAAAAATATTTAAAAATGCAAATGGCTCTTTGTCTCTAATTATGATATGTGGCTCTTTTTTTTCAAAGTTAAACTTTTCTTTTTTTTCTTTAGCTGTTTCATTAGATAGAGATGTTCTTTTTTCTTTACTAATTGTATCGTTTTCAAGATCATTACTTATTATTTGTTCATAGTAATATAAATATCTAATTTTAAATATATGAATAATAACAATTGCGGTAATTATTATCCATGTTAAATCGATAATACTTGCAATTATTGATTTAATAATATTTAAAATTTTCCATGGAATGAAAGAAAATAATCCTTGAATTGTAGATGTTAATATATTACATATAACACTTCCTAGTAAAGTAAAAAATAAAATTATAAGAATCATTTCAATAAAACATCTTAAAATGCTTAAAAATTTCATATTAGAAAACATATTGATTGTTTTTGTAACAAAATCTAACAATGAATTAATATATACATTAATTTGTACTTTATTTTTTCGATCAATCATAGTGATATCTTTTATATCTTCGTTTATTAAATCGTCCATTGTACAGTTAAATAAATTACATATTTGAATAATTTTATCTGTTTCTGGATATGTATTATTTCCTTCCCATTTGGATACTGACTGTCTAGATACATTTAATTTTGCTGCTAGTTCCTCTTGCGATAAGCCATTTTTTTCCTTAATTGAATAAGTTTGTCTCCAAATTTCATTTTTTCACCTCTCTTCAGAATAAATATTACTATTATTTTTGGTTGCATTCTACCAATTTTAGATGGAAATTTTGACAACTTTAGGTTGCATATTAATATAATAACATTATTTTTATATAAAAAATATTATATATTTAATTTTTTTTGACAAACGTTAAAACACAAAGTATAATTAAGATAAGGTGATACTAATGGAAGATAATATGAATGATAACTACGATGAAATTTTTGCTAGAAATCGCAGAAGAAATGCTGAAGCTAGAGCGGCAAATGGACAAGCTGATTATATAAATATTGATGGTGTTTTAGATGTGTTTGCTAATGGACAAAGAGAATCTAGGCAGAAACGTACATACGATACTATGAAAAATAACTTTGAACGTGATCAGGCAAGAAGTGCTCAAGCTGCTGCAGCAATTAGAATGAGAGAAAATAGTCTAAATCAAAAAACTTCAAGTAATAAAAGAGGAAAAACTAAAAGTAAAAGTAATTGGCCAAAGGTTGCTGTTGCTACTACTATTGCAGCAATAATTTTTGTTAGTGGTATAAAATTGTCTGATACAATAATTGATAATTTAGAAAAAAATAGAAAACTTTGGGAATTAGATGATGATGTTAAAGCTTTTCAAGAGATGGTTGAAAAAGACTATACAGCTACAACTTTTACGGGAGATAAGCAAATTAAATATGATGAAATTGCTCAAAATTTTGAAAAAAGCGATGGTGTTATTGATAACAGAGAATTATATATAATGGTTTCTGCTTTAGGAGAGGTAAATGCAAATCAAGTATTAGAAGAAGCAAAAAATCCTCAAACGACAAATGTTGAAGATTATATGAGAGGTAAAAATATATCTTCAATGAGTGATTGGAAGGATAAAACTGTACAGGAAATGATTGCTCAAAACCGTTTTGATGATGCTCAAACTGAATTAGCTACTATTTTTACTACTACACAAGAAGAAACTGTATCAAGTGATACTTATGGAGGAAAATAAATGGAAATAGAATATGTTATTATTGATGATAAAAAATTTGGAATAACAAAGGAAATAAGTCATGATAATTATGTTTATGTTTATTTGGCAAGTTTAAATAATCCAGAAGAACAATTGATAAAAAAATATTTAAAAAGTAATCCTGATGAGTTATTACCACTTGAAAATGAGGAAGAATTTAATTTTGCTTTGAAATTATATATATATTAAAATAAAAAAGTCTAATATGAAAATCATATTAGACTTTTAATTTTGATCATCAATTTTAAAAGCAACAATTTCACCATCTTTATTTACTAAATTTGCAATTGCTTCTTCTGCATTTTTTAGTTTTTCATCACATGCTTTTGCTAAGTTCATTGCTTTATTAAATTCGTTAATTGCTTCATCTAGAGGAACATCACCTGTTTCTAATTTTTTTACTATTTCCTCTAAAGAAATTAAACTTTCTTCAAAGCTTAATTCATCATTTTTTTTCTCTTTCATTATTATTCTCCTTTTATTACTACAATTATAATTTTAATATTATATTACTTCTGCATTTATTATTCCATCTGTAAACTGTATTTCTAAAGTCTCCTTTTTTTTGATTTTTTTTACTGAATTGATAATTTGACCATCTTTCTTTATAATTGTATAACCTCGTTTTAGAGTCAATAATGGACTAAGTGGCTCTAATTTTGAAATAATTTGTAAATATTTATTGGCTTTTTTATCAATTATTTGATAAGGCTTTTTAAATATATATGAATTTTTAATTACAGCAAGTTTTTTCTCTTTTAAGCTTAGTAAAGTATTACTACTATATTTAAGTCTTTCAAGTAAATTATCAAACATTAATTCTTTAGATTGATAAATTATTATTGGATTTTTAAATATGTTACGTGATTTAATACTTTCAATTTTTTGTTTACAGTTTTTAACTTTATTGTTTATTGCAGTATTTAGTCTTATATTCAATTGTTTTAAATAATTAACAACGTCATTATATTGTGGTACTGCCATTTCTGCGGCTCCTGTTGGGGTTGGTGCTCTTAAATCGGCGACAAAGTCAGCAATTGTAAAATCTATTTCGTGCCCTACAGCGCTAATTATAGGGGTTTTACATTCATATATTGCTCTAGCTACTTTTTCTTCGTTAAATGGCCATAAATCTTCGATACTTCCCCCACCTCGACCTACAATTAGTGTGTCAAGATTATAATTATCACTATTTTTTATTTGCCTAACAATATCATCTGCTGCAAGTTCACCTTGTACTAATGATGGAAATAACAAAATTTCTGTAAGTGGCCATCTTCTTTTAATTGTAGAAATAATATCTTTTATTGCTGCTCCTGTTGGTGCAGTAACAACACCAATTCTTTTTGGAATTTTGGGAATCTTTTTTTTCTTACTTTCATCAAATAACCCTTCTTCTGCTAGTTTCTTTTTTAATTGTTCAAAGGCAACAAACAAATTCCCTACTCCGTCTTCTAACATATCATTAACATATATTTGATAAGCACCATTTGCTTCAAATACAGATATTTTTCCGCTTATTAAAACTTTCATTCCATCTGTTGGGGTAAATTTAATTTTTTTTGTATTTGTAGCGAACATAATAGCGTTTATTCTACTGCCTTCATCTTTTAAAGTAAAATAGAAATGTCCCCTACTATGTGCTTTAAAGTTTGATATTTCCCCTTTTAAAAAAACTTCGTTTAAATTTATATCATTATCAATTTTATATTTTATATAACGTGTAAGTTGTGTAACCGATATATATTTATCATTCATTTTATCACTCCTTATAAAATTAAACACGTTATTTCGTGTCTAATTGATTTTCTTCTTCGTGATAAATTTTATCTAAAACACCGTTTATCATTTTTGTTACTGCTTCATCCGAATAATTTTTAGATAATTCGATTGCTTCATTAATTGCGACAATGCTTGGTGTATCTGTATATTTTAGTTCATATATACCTAAAGATAAAATAGCTTGATCTACTTTGTTTAATCTGTTCATTGTCCAGTCTTTTAAATATTTATTTGCTAAAGAAAAAATTTCTTTTTTGTTTTTAATAATACCATTTACTGTATCATTAACAAAATCATTTTTTAGTTCTAATTGTTCTTTTATTAAGTCATCAATATTATATTCTAAATCTGTTTCATCAAGAATGTTTACTTGGTAGATAACTTTCATTATTATTTCTCGTAATTCACTTCTATTTTTCATTTTAATCACCTATCTAATTTTAACATATAATTATATAAAAATATATATTCACTTTTTATCTTTTATTTCTTTGTTTAATTCATAAAGAAATGATAATGCTTCCATAGGAGTCATTTCTAATGGATTTATATTTTTAATTTTTTCTTCTATTGGGTTTATTTTTTTCTCTATTTCAGATTCAACGTATTCAAATAGAGATGTTTGAGTAAATGTTTCCTTTTTAATATTCTTCTTTTCATAAACATTTAATATTTCATCTGCTCTTTTTATTAAACTAATTGGTAGTTTAGCTAAAGAAGCTACATGAATTCCATAACTTTTGTCTACTGCTCCATTTTTTACTTTATGTAAAAATGTAATTTTGCCATCTTCTTCTATAGCGGAAACGTGGACATTTTTTAGATGTTTTAAATCTTTTTCTAATATTGTTAATTCATGATAATGTGTAGAAAACATTGTTTTAGCTTTGATTTTATCATGAATATATTCAAGAATTGCTTGAGCAAGACTCATTCCATCATATGTTGCGGTTCCACGACCAAGCTCGTCAAATAAAATTAAACTATTTTCTGTAGCTTCGCTTATTGCATAATTTGCTTCTTTCATTTCTATCATGAATGTAGATTCACCACTAACTAAATCATCACTTGCTCCAATTCTTGTGAATATTTTATCAAAAATTGGCATTGAACAACTTTTACATGGCACAAAACAGCCTATTTGAGCCATTATAACAGTGATAGCACATTGTCTCATATATGTTGATTTTCCAGCCATATTTGGTCCTGTAATAAGTAAAATATCAGTTGTTTTATCCATAATTATATCATTTGGAATATATTTTTCTTTCATTACTTGTTCAACAACTGGATGTCTACAACTAATCATTTTAATGCTTTTTTCACTAGTGATTGTTGGTCTTACAAATTTGTACATATCGGATGCAACAGAAAATGATTGCAACATATCTACTTCACTGATAATTTTAGCAAGTTGTTGAAGACGGTCAATATATCTTTTAACCACTTCTCTAATATCCATAAATAGTTTATATTCCAAATTAATTATTTTTTCTTCTGCGCCTAAAATAATATTTTCTTTTTCTTTAAGCAAAGGGGTAATAAATCTTTCACAATTTGCTAATGTTTGTTTACGATCATAACCATATTCATCTTTAATTAGGCCTACTTGTCCTTTAGATACTTCGATATAGTAGCCAAATACTTTATTGAAACCTACTTTAAGATTTTTAATGCCTGTTCTTTCTCTTTCTTCTTGTTCCATTTCTAAAATAAAATCTTTTGAACCGCTACTTATTTTCTTTAATTCATCAAGTTCATCATTATAACCACTTTTAATTAAGTGTCCTTCATGTAATGTAAATGGTGCATCTTCTAAAATTGTCCGATCAAGTAATGAATACAAGTCGTCAAATGTTTCAATCGATTTGTCAAAATTTAGTTCTTTTAAAATTCTTTTGATTTCTGGTAATACACTTAGAGAATTTTTTAATTGTAATAAATCTTTAGCATTTAAATTACCATATGTGATTCTACCAGCCAATCTTTCTAAGTCGTATACGTTACTTAATGATTTAATCAAATCATCACGTAAAATAAACTCTGTTGAAAGTTTTGATACTAAATTATATCGCCTTTCTATTTCTTCTTTTGAAGTTAATGGATTTAAAATATTATATTTTAAAAGTCTTGAACCCATGGCTGTTCTATTTTTATCAAGTAACCATAATAGGCTATATTGCCTATCACGATTCTTTAAAGTTTCTACTAATTCTAAATTTCTTTTTGCATTTACATCAAGTTCTAAATATTCACTTGATTTTATAATTTCACATTTTTGAAGATGATGAAGGTCACCTTTTTTTGTATCGATAATATAAAAAAGTAAATGTTTTAAGGTTCTAATAAGTCTTATATCTTCTATGTTATCATAAATATATTCGTAATTTTGATCGTTTAATTCTTCTTTTATGATTGAAACTAGTATTCCATAATTTGTCCTTAGTTCTTCGACAATTTCACGATCAATTGTATCGTTGACAATTACTTCTCTAAATCCATTTTTAATAATTTCTTTTATTACTTTGTCTTTTTCACCTTCAACTAAAGTGGCGTATACTTCTCCTGTTGAAATATCAGCATAGCTGATTCCAAAACAGTATGAAAAGTCATAAATGTTAGCTATATAATTATTACTTTTGGAATCAATATTTGAATCTATTCTAGTTCCTTTAGTAACAACTTGAATAACATCTCTTTTGACCATTCCTTTAGTTTCTTTAGGATCTTCTAATTGTTCACAAATTGCTACTTTATAACCTTTATCAATAAGCTCATCAACATATGAAGCATATGCGTGATGTGGAACACCACACATTGGAACTCGTTCATCTAGGCCTGCCTGTTTGCCTGTTAAAGTTAATTCTAAAATTCGCGAAGCTAATATTGCGTCTTCAAAAAACATTTCATAAAAATCCCCAAGCCTAAAAAAGATAATACTATCTTCATAATTATCTTTTATTTCCATATATTGTTGCATCATTGGACTTAATTTGGTCCTATCTACTTCACTACGTTTCATTTTTTTCACCACTAGACATATTATATCAAAAAAAATATTTATATGAAAGATAAAACAATCTTTAAGAAGATAAAAAAAGATAGTTTTTAAAAACTATCTATAATATATTATTATTTTGTAATATTATTTTTATATAAATTAATTCTTTCGTTGATACGGGCAGTTCCTAAAATTTTCATAATTGAGAACAAATCTGGAGATTTTGTTCTACCTGTAATTATTACACGAAGTGCTTCACAAATATCGCCGACATGACCTTTATATTCATCAGGCGATTTCTTATACTCTTTAGGACTCTCTGCATATCCGTGTTCTATTGCAAATTCTTTTGTTTTATTAAACCATTCTTCATTAGTTACTGATAAATCTAATTGTTCAACATATTCTTTTATTAAGTCTACATCATATGTTTTATCTCCATCATATTTAGAATAGTTCTCTTTCTTAAAGATTGAGTCAATAGCATATGAGAATTCTTCTTTAACATCAGAGTATTTTGCTATATCTTTTCTAGGCCTTGGACCATCTTTTTCTATTC
>CALVIF010000031.1 GCA_944329395.1 uncultured Bacilli bacterium
AATGGGTGGTAAAGGTAAAATATTTATTACTGGTGAAGTTACATCATCTGCTAAAATTGATATAAATAAAGTTGTAAATAGAGTTTTAAAAGATATTGGCTATGAAAATAAATATGAAATTATAAATAATTTAGGAAGTCAAAGTCAAGATATAGCTTTAGGTACTAATGATGAAGTAGGAGGAGCAGGTGATCAAGGAATGATGTTTGGTTATGCTTGTGACGATACAAAAGAGCTCCTTCCAACAGCAATGGTTATTTTACAAAAATTAAGTAAATGGTATGATCAGATAAGAAAAAAATATTCCTATCTTTATCCAGATGGAAAAGCCCAAATTACTGGTTATTATGATGAAAATATGAAATTAAAAAAGATAAAATATTTTACAATCTCTTATCAAAATGATGAACAACATCGAGAAGAGATGGAAACATTAATAAAAAATAAATGTCAAGAAATTTGTAATGAATATAATATTGATATTGAAGAATTTTTAATTAATCCAACCGGTAAATTCTTAATTGGTGGATTTGAAGGTGATGCTGGACTAACTGGAAGAAAAATAGTTGTTGATAGTTATCAATCTTTTGCTAAAGTAGGAGGAGGTGCATTTAGTGGAAAAGATCCATCAAAGGTAGATAGAAGTGCCGCCTATAAAGCAAGAGAAATTGCTAAAAAATATTTAAAAGACTATAATTTAAAATGGTGTAGTGTTCAACTAAGCTATGCTATAGGTCTTACATATCCACTAGCTATTTATATAGATTCAAATGAAGGAAATATTGAAGTTGATAATACACTTTACGAAGAATGCACACCTAAAAATATAATTAATGATTTAAATTTACATCATACTTGTTATGAAGCAAAATCAAGATATGGTCATTTTATGAATTAAAAGTTTTTTTATGCTATAATATAAGATACATTAAAAAGAAAAAGGAAAACTATACAGATAGAAAGAAGGATAGAATCATGGAGAAAATAATAGATTTACACATTCATACTAATGTATCAGATGGAGCTTTATCACCTAAAGAAGTAATAGACTTAGCCGAAAAAAATGGTGCTAGAGTTATTGCTATTGCAGATCACGATACAATAGATGCTTATAATGATGAACTTTTTGACTATGCTGAAAGTAAAAATATGATTTTAATACCAGCAGTTGAAATATCAACTAAAACTAATAAATGTGGAATTCATGTCTTAGGATATAATTTTGATCTTAATAATCAAAATTTTAAAGATAGACTAGGTAAACTAAGAAATGCAAGACACGATTATTTACATAATGTTTCAAAAAAACTTAATGAATTAGGCTATCTTGTAAATACTGAAGAACTTGATAAAATAGAATCAGTAACAAAAGCTCATATCTCTAATGATGTTATTAATAATAAAAATAACGAAAATATATTACTTCAAAATTTTGGCCATATTCCTAGTAAGGGAGAATTTATTGAAACAATAATGAACGAAGGATGCCCAGCATATGTAAAAAAAGAAACTATTACACCAAAAGAAGCAGCAGATTTAATAAGAAGTGCAGGTGGAAAAGCAGTTTTAGCTCATCCTGTTGCATATCAATATGAAGATAATTTATCAGAAGAAGAAATTTTAAATCTTGTAAAAGATATGGAAATTAGTGCTATAGAAGCCAATTATTTATATGTAGATAGAAGTAGAAAAAGAATTAATGACTGTGAAAAATGGCACGATTTTGCTAAGAAAAATAACCTAATTTGTAGTATAGGTTCTGACTTTCATTCAATCGATGATATTCATCCAACTATAGGATTTAAAAACTGGGATATAAACTTTACTTATCAAGATGCTAATCTAATTTTAGATTATTTATCAGAATAAATACTTAAAATAAAAAAATTACTTAGTCAAATAAGTAATTTTTTTATTATAAAACACTATAAATTATTTTAAATAAATTATATACTATATATAAGGTGATTTAAAATGAAAAAGAAATTAAAAAAGAAAATTAGATTCTTAATAATTTTATTACTTCTATTATTTCTATTATTTTTAATATTTCTATATTTATTTATTATTAGAAAACCAAAAGTAATATTTACTGATAATTTAACAGCAGAAATAAATAGTGATGTAAAAATATCAGATTATATAAAAGAAATAAAAAATGGTAAGTTAATAACTAAAAATAACAAAATTGATACATCTAGTTTAGGAAAGAAAAATATAATAGTTGAGATAGAAAGTAAAAATAAAATAACTAAATATGAATTAAATATAAATATAGTAGATACTACTAAACCTGTAATTGAAGGGAGAGAAAAACTAACAACAAAAGTAGGAGAAGAGATAAATTTATTAGAAAATACTAAAGTAAATGATAACTCAAAAGAACAACTACAGCTTGAAGTAAAAGGAGATTATGATATTTATAAGGCAGGAAATTATAATTTGAAATATTATGCAAAAGATTCTTCAAATAATGAAACATCTAAATCATTTACTTTGATAGTTGAAGAAAATCCAAATCTTAAAATAATTAAAACAAGTAAAGGTTATAATCTATTTATCAAAGACGGTATTGCTACTGTTAATGGTATAGTAATTGCTAATAAAAGTTATGGATTACCAGAAAATTATGGTAATGGACTTACAAGCGAATTTCTAGAAAACTTTAATAAAATGAAAGCAGATGCTAAAAAAGAAGGCATAAATATTTCTATTATAAGTGGTTTTAGAACATATAATTATCAAAAAAATCTTTATAATAAATATGTTAATCAAGATGGAAAAGCTCTTGCGGATACATATTCAGCAAGACCAGGACATTCTGAACATCAAACAGGCTTAGCCGCTGATATAAACTCATTACAACAATCATTTGAGTTTACAAAAGAGGGAGCATGGCTTAATAATAATTCTTATAAATATGGTTTTATTTTAAGATATCCAAAAGGTAAAGAAGATATAACAGGTTATATGTTTGAACCATGGCATTTTAGATATGTAGGAGATATTGCAAAAGATATTTATAATAATGGTTCATGGATAACTCTAGAAGAATATTTTGGAATTGATAGTAAATATCAATAAAATATAATAGAAACCTTAAAAAATATAAATTTAATATAATTTTTATTAAATATATGATACAATATATTTGTCAAAAATAATAATAACAGTACGGAGTAAGGTAAAATGAAAAAAAAAATAAAAAAAGATAGTATAAAAAAACAATCAAAGCTCTTTTATTTTTTTTGTAAAAGAACAATTGATATTATATTATCTTTAATTGGAATACTTATTTTCTTAATAGTTGCTATAATTGTAAAGATTACCTACATATTAACTGGTGATTTTAAATCTATAATTTATATTCATGAAAGAATTGGTAAAGATAATAAACCATTTAAAATGTATAAATTTAGAACTATGGTCTATAATTCAGAAGAAATATTAAATGAACTATTAAAAGATCCTAAAATAGCAAGAGAATGGAAAAAACATTATAAATTAAATAACGATCCACGAATTACTTTTATTGGCAAGATTTTAAGAAAAACATCAATTGATGAACTCCCTCAATTTATTAATATTCTAAAGGGCGATATGTCTTTAATTGGTCCAAGACCATTATTAGAAGAGGAAGTAGAACAATATAAGAAAAATAAAAAAAGACTATTAAGTGTAAGACCAGGATTAACTGGTTATTGGGCTTGTAATGGAAGAAGTAATTGTAGTCCCGAAGAAAGAAAAAAGTTAGAATTATATTATGTAGATAATTGTTCTATATTTTTAGATATAAAAATATTTTTTATGACAATTATTAAAGTATTATCAAGAGAAGGAGCTAAGTAATAGTCTGTAATTATAAAAAATAATAAAAAATAACAAACATAGGGGAGTTGTAATTTTATGAAAAAATATGATTATTTAATTGTTGGAAGTGGTTTGTTTGGTGCCACATTTGCTAATCTTGCTAAATCTGCTGGAAAAGACGTAATTGTTATTGAAAAAAGAAATCATATTGGAGGAAATGCATATACTGAAGAAATAGAAGGTATTAATGTTCACAAGTATGGAGCACATATATTTCATACTGATTATAAAGATGTATGGGAATATGTAAATCGTTTTGCTGAATTTAATAGATATACAAATTCTCCACTTGCACGAATAAATAATGAAATATATAATATGCCATTTAATATGAATACATTTAATAAAATCTGGAATGATGTTATTACTCCAAGCGATGCTATAAACAAAATAGAAGCAGAAAAAAATGAAATGAACGGAAAACAGCCTTCAAATTTGGAGGAACAAGCAATTTCACTAGTTGGGAGAACAATATATGAAAAATTAATAAAAGGTTATACAGAAAAACAATGGAATAAAGATTGCAGAAAACTCCCAGCCTTTATTATTAAAAGATTACCAGTAAGATTTACATATGATAATAATTATTTCAATGACAAATATCAAGGTATTCCGATAGGTGGATATACAAAATTAGTATCTAAGATGTTGGAAGGGATAGAAGTTCAACTAGAAAAAAACTTTCTTGAAAATAAGGAGTATTACAAAGGATTAGCAAAAAAAATAATATATACTGGACCGCTAGACGAATATTTTAATTATTCATTAGGAAAGCTAGAATATAGATCACTTAAATTTGATACAAAAATATTTGAACAAGAAAATTATCAAGGAAACGCAGTAATTAACTTTACTGGAAAAGAAGTTGATTATACTAGAGTAATTGAACACAAACATTTTGAGTTTGGTACCCAAGAAAAAACAGTTGTTACATTTGAATATCCTTGTAATTGTGAAGAAGGAATGGAAAAATATTATCCAATTAATGATGATAATAATAATTCCTTAGCTGACAAGTATAGAGAAATGTCACTAGAGGAGAAAAATGTAATATTTGGTGGAAGACTTGCTGAATATAAATATTATGACATGGACGATGTTATTAAAAAAGCAATAGATTTATACAAAAAAATGGAGTTTGATGAAAATGAATAACAAAATAAATATTTTAATAGCAACACACAAAAAATATAATATGCCAAAATATAAAAGCTATTTACCAATCCATGTGGGAAAAGAAGGTAAAGAAAAGATAGGTTACATTGGAGATAATACTGGCAAAAATATATCACTAAAAAATCCTAATTTTTGTGAATTAACAGGACTTTACTGGGCATGGAAAAATCTAAAAAGTGATTATATTGGATTAGTACACTATAGAAGATATTTCAAAGGCAAGACAAAAAGTAAAAATAATTTTGAAAAAATATTATCTGACAGAGAAATAAAAGAATTAATAAATCATAATGATATTATTCTTCCCCAAAAAAGAAATTATTATATAGAAACATTGTATTCTCATTACGAACATACAATGTATGTTGAACCACTTGATATAACTGGTGAAATCATTAAAGAAAAATATCCCAAATATACAAAAGAGTTTGATTTATTAAAGAAAAGAAAAAAAGCTCATATGTTTAATATGCTTATTATGAAAAAAGAAATACTGAATGAGTACTGTAAATGGTTATTTGATATTTTATTTGAACTAGAAAAAAGAGTTGATGTATCAAAATATGATGCTTTTCACGCAAGATTCTATGGTAGAGTAAGTGAACTATTATTAGATGTATGGATAAATACAAATGGATATAAATATACCGAAGTTCCTGTGCTGAACATAGAAAAAGTAAATTGGTGGAAGAAAGGAACAAGCTTTCTAAGAGCTAAGTTTTTTGGTAAAAAGTATGAAAAAAGTTTTTAAAAAAAAGGAACCTTTAATATCTATTATTATTCCAGTATATAAGGTTGAGAAATACTTGGAAAAATGTATTAGTAGTGTAATTAATCAAACATATAAAAATTTAGAAATTATTTTAGTTGATGACGGATCCCCAGATAATTGTGGAATTATTTGCGATGAATATGCAAAAAAAGATGAACGTATAAGGGTAGTTCATAAAAAAAATGGCGGATTAAGCGATGCAAGAAATGCAGGTATAAGAATTGCAACTGGAGAGTACATTGGTTTTGTAGATAGTGATGACTGGATCGATTGCAATATGTATAAAAAGTTATATGAGTTGTTAAAAGATCATGATGCAGATATATCCGTGTGCGAATTACAAAGAACTACTAATAGCGTTAAAAATATAAAAAATACAAAAGTAAAAATAAATATATATACGCAAAAAGAATATATGATGAAATTCTTTAAAATTGGTTCGCAAACAATAGAATATTATGCAACTACAAAATTATATAAGCGAGATTTAATAGATGATAAGCAATATCCTAAAGGATTAACATCCGAAGATGTATTAGGAACATGTAAAGCTATATTAAAAGCTAAAAAAATAGTAAAATCAAATGAAAAATTGTACTATTATAGATACAACGAGGATAGCATAACTGGTAAATTTACCAACAAAGATTTAGATTTATTAGATATATGGGATATGGTAGTTGAATATATATCAAAAAATGCACCTGAATATTTAGAATATGCAAGCATTAACAGAAAAAGAATAAATTTTACTTTATTATATAGATTAGCAAAAGAATATAGTACAGATAAATTACAAAACATGAAAGAAGTAAAAACATTATTAACGGATTTAAAAAAAGCAGAAAATGAGCTATTAAAAGCCAATATTGATATTAAGAGAAAGATATTGATTTATTTATTTTGTAGAAATTATCTTTTAACATCTAAATTGATAAAATGGAAGTGATAACATGAGTAAATTGAAAAAAAACATTTTTTTGATAGAAAAATGGAGTTTTATTTTTATTATACTAGGTCTTATAATTTTTTTTGAACCACAGTCTTTCAAAAGTACCAGTTTTGACTATTTGGCATATATAGATTATGTATATAAAATATTAAAACTGTTTATTGGTGGTATTATAATTTTACTATATCTAAAAACAGCTAAGATATCAAAAAATTTTATCTTAATGTCGATTTTTCAGACATTATGTCTTTTATTAACAATAGTTAATAATGGTGATTTAGTTAGATTTACAGGTCCAGCCATTACAACTTTAGTAATGATTGCATCAGCTGAAATGCTTATATTTTCTTCGAAACTTTTAACTGCATCAAAACTAATGGTAAAATATTTTAGAACAATTTTTTTAATTAATATTTTATCTATTTTTTTAGTTGATTTTACAAGTTTATCAAATCATATGATATATTTTTTAGGAATAGAAAACAGATGGATATTTACCTATATACCTTGGATGATTTTTGAATTTATTTTATATTTTGATAATAGAGAAAAGCAGAAAAAAACATTAATAATATATTATTTACTAATGATTGCAACTTTATTTTATAAATGGAGTGTATCAGCAATGTTAATCTCATTAATATATGCACTATTATTTAATGACAAATTTGTTAAAAATTATAAATATTCAATAAAACATCTTATATCTATTATTGCTTTAAATATAGTTTTAGTAATTGGAAAAATTCAATATTTTTTTGAACCACTTATAAGAAAAATAGGAAAAGATCCAACGATTTCAGGAAGAACATTTCTATGGGATAGTATTATTAATGGTACTCCTAAAAAAATATTATTAGGTCATGGAATGCAATCTATAAATTATGATAAGCAATATTTTTTTGCATCATCTGGTAAATACAAATTAGAATTTCTAAAAGTTATTCATGCACATAATACATTTATGACAATTTTATATAGATATGGTATTATTTCATTATTCCTTTATATTTACATTTTATATTATAATTTTAAAGAATTACAAAATAAAAGAGGAAAATACTCAAGTATTTTATTTATAACATTAATTGTTTGTTTGTTACTATCACTTTTTGATACAATTGATTGTGCAGGGTTCTACTTTTGTTTAGGTTTAATTTCATATATTGAATTAAAACCTAATTTTGAAAAAACAAATTCAAACTTTAAAACTAATATTTTAAAATATATAAAGAATAAACCATATATATATGAGATATTAAAAAATATTTATCATATCTTTTATAGAAGTTATTGTTTTGTTATCGGTTATATATTCAGAATATTCAAAATAGATAACAAAAAAATAGTTATTTCAAACTATTTTGGTAAAGGTTATGGTGATAATGCAAAATATATTTGCGAAAATATAAATAAAAAAAAATATAAGATTATATGGCTTTTAAAATCAGAAAATTTTAATGACGGAAACTTTCCACCTGAAATATATAAAGTAAAATATAATTCAATTAGAGGTCTATATGAAATGGCTACTGCAAAATTTTGGATAGATAATTGTAGAAAAATGTTTTATCCACCAAAACGGAAACAACAGATATATATTCAAACATGGCATAGCTCACTAAGATTAAAATTCATTGAACAAGACGCAACTGATAGTTTAACTAAATATTATATAAAACAAGCTAAAAACGATTCGAAAATGATAGATTTACTAATATCTGGATGTGGATTTAGTACTAATATATATAAAAATTCATTTTGGTATAATGGAAAAATTTTAGAATGTGGTACACCAAGATGTGACGTTTTTTTTAATCAAATTGAAAAAAATAAAATTAAAGATAAAGTATATGATTATTACAATATAAATAAATCCAAAAAAATAATTTTATATGCTCCAACATTTAGAAAAACATCCAATTGCTCTGAAAAATATTTAGATTGCAATTATATTAACAAAAAACTTGGAGATGAATATGTACTAATGGTAAGATATCATCCATTAGAAAAAAACGATTTTTCTTTAGATAATGGTATAATAAATGCGACAAATTATTATGATATGCAAGAATTAATATGCTCAATTGAATATTTAATAACTGATTATTCTGGTTGCTGTTTTGATGCGATGATAAACAATACAAAATGCATATTATTTTCAAAAGATAAAGAAGAATACTTATTAAAAGAAAGAAAATTATATTTTGATTATAATAATCTTCCGTTTTTTTGTTGTACAAATGAAGATGAGCTTTTAAATAATTTAATGAATTTTAATATAAAAAAATATAGCAATGCAATAAAAAAGTTTAAAAAGACAATAGATTTAAAAGAATTTGGAAAAGCTAGTAAAACATTAGCCAATTACATTATGGAGATGAGTGATAGTGAAAAAATATAAGATAGGTTATACAACCGGAGTTTATGATATGTTTCATATAGGTCATTTGAATTTATTAAAAAGAGCAAAAGAAAATTGTGAATATTTAATAGTAGGTGTTAGTACTGATGAATTAGTTTATAAAGAAAAGAATAAAATACCAATAATTCCATTTGAAGATAGAGTAGAGATAATTAAATCGATACGATATGTTGATGAAGTTGTTCCTCAGTATGATAAAGATAAAATAGCCGCATATAAAAAATATAAATTCAATGCTATGTTTGTTGGTGATGATTGGAAGGGGAAACCATTATTTAAAAATGCAGAAGAGATATTGAAACAATATGGAGTAGATGTAATATATTTTCCATATACTAAGAAAATATCGTCAACAAAGTTAAGAAAGATAATATATAATGAATGTGACGAAGAAAAATAATATTGAATATTATAAAAATACATTTATATTATTAGCAGGAAAATTATCAACTCAATTTATATCTTTTTTACTTCTCCCATTATTTACAGCAAAGCTCTCTGCTTCAAATTATGGATATGTTGATCTAATTCAAACATATATAAGTTTATTAATACCTATTTTAATTATAAGATTTGATAGTGCGGTTTTTAGATTTTTAATAGAAGAAAGAAAAAGCAAAAATCAAAACAATTTAGAAAAATTAATAACTACTGTTTTATACAGTATATTAGCTATATGTATTTTTGTTATTATTATAGGGATAATATTAAACACAATATTTAATATAAAATATGGTGTACTTATAGTAATAAATATTATCTTTTTAATGATTTCAAATATATTTTTACAAATAGCTAGGGGATTAGGAAAAAACATAAATTATTCAATATCGTGCGTAATAACAACTATTGTTAATTTGATAATAAATATAATATTAATACTAGGTTACAACTTTGATTCATCAAGTATATTAATATCATCTATAGTTTCAAATTTTGCTTGTGCAATATACTTACAATTTTCTATAAAAATTAATAAATTAATAAAATTAAAAAAATATGATATAAAATTATTAAAGCAGCTTTTGAAATATTCTCTACCGATGATTCCAAATGGATTATCTTGGTGGATTGTTAATGTATCTGATAGAACATTAATTTCTCTTTTTATAAATACTGCAATGAATGGTATATATTCTATTTCATGTAAATTTTCAGGTATTCTTAATAACGTATTTGCAATATTTAGCATGTCATGGCAAGAAACAGTATCTTTACACATAAATGATAAAGATATAAATATATTTATAAATCAATTATTTAATAAAATACTCAGCATATTTGCTAGCGTATCACTTCTTATAATTGTTATTCTTCCATTTTGCTTTAACATAATTATTGGAAGTGAATATATTGAATCATATAATTATATTCCAATTTTAATATACGCTAATTTTATAAATATAATTTCACAGTTAATTGGTGGTATATATATTGCCAAAAAACAAACAAATAAAATTATGGTTACGACAATTATAGCCGCAATAATAAATATAATAATAAATCTTATTTTTATAAGAAAGTTAAAATTATATGCTGCATGTATTTCGACATTAATATCTTATGTTATAATTACTATATATAGGTACGTAGATGTTAAAAAATATATTGATATAAAAATTGATTATAAAAGACTTTTATCTATAACGATTGTATTTATTATAAGTAGTTGTATGTATATCTACAATAATATATATGTATCAGTAATAAATTTTATACTAGTCTTAATATATAGTTTATTGATAAACGGTGAAGTTTTATATGAAATAAAAAATGTAATAATTCATAAGTTTTTTAGAAAGGAGTCTATAGATAAAGATGGAAAAAATTTCAAAAGAAGACTTAAATAATAAAAATGATCCTGATAATGCTTCAGTAAAAAGAACTCCAACAAAAAAGAAAGAAACAGAAAAAGAAGAAATAGAAGAATTAATATTAGAAATAAAAGAACAATCAAATAAAGAAAAATCTAAAACAGATATATCAAGTAATAATTCTAAAAAAATAACTCAAGCAGAAAAAGATGAATCTAAAAAGATAGAAAAAAATTCATCAAATAAAGAAAAAGAAGTTATTGAACCAAAAAAAGAAGAAAAGGAAGAAGCAAGTGATTTGAAAAAGAAAAGAACTAATAAAAAAAAGAAAACTAAAAAATTATTAAAAAAACCTATTAATATTTTAGGATTACTAGTTGGATCTTTATTTTTAATTAGTATGTTAATAATATTTGTAATTATTACTTATTTAAATATTTTACCAACAAAATATTATTTGCCATTTACTCTTATTATGATATTATCTTCTTTTATAATTGGTTTTATGTTATTAAGCTTAAGAGTAAAAAAATCAATAAAGTCAGTTTTTCTATTTATAGGAACTATTATAATGATAATTTGCTTTACATTATCTAATTATGCCTTTAAAACATTTGACTTTTTTAAAACAATTTCTAATGTTGATTTAAGTACAAAAGAAAAATATTACATAATGGTAAAAAGTGATAGTAAGTATCAGAGCTTATCAGATATTAATAATTTTTCTTTAGCAACATTTAATGAAAATACCAATGTATATAAAGATGCAATTGATAAATTAAATAAAAAAGTAGAAGTTACTTTAGTAGAAACAAAATCATCATTAGAAGCAATAGAGTGGCTTTTAAACGATGAAATATCAGTTATTCTATTAAGTAATATTCATAAAGAACAATATGAAGAAGAACATGGTAGCATAGAAGATAAAGTAAAAATTCTTGATACAATTGAAGTAGTATCAAAACATACTGAAACGGAAGTTGTTACCATTAAACCAGTCTCAGATGATATAATGACAATATATATTAGTGGAATTGATACATATGGTAATATTAACTTAAGAAGTAGAAGTGATGTTAATATGCTAGCAACAATTAACACTAAAAACCATGAAATCTTACTAACCTCAATTCCACGTGACTATTATGTTCAATTATATGGAACAACAGGTTATAAAGATAAACTAACTCACGCTGGTATTTATGGTATTAACTCGTCAATTTCTACAATTCAAGATTTTCTAAATATTGATATTAACTATTATGTTAGAGTTAATTTTAGTACATTAGAAGCTGTTGTTAACTCAATAGGAGGAATTGATGTATATAGTGATAAATCATTTGTTCCTCATACAAATAAAAGTTTATATATTAAACAAGG
>CALVIF010000032.1 GCA_944329395.1 uncultured Bacilli bacterium
AGAAATCAATGATGAAAACTATTTTTCTCAACTAAATGGTTATCGTAAAGTAATAAAAAATAAAACAAATAAACAAGCAGAATGTTATTTATATTCAATAATGGATAATTACTTAAAAAAAGTAGTAGAATAAAATAAATAATATAAAAGTAAAAGGAGAAAATATGTTAAAGATTTGCTTTGTTTGTTTAGGAAATATATGTCGTTCACCAATGGCTGAATTTATTATGAAAAACAAAATAAAAAATCTAAATTTAGAAAAAGATTTTTATATTACTTCAAAAGCTACATCAAAAGAAGAAAGTGGAAATGATATATATCCTTTAGCTAAAAAAACACTTCAAATTCATCACATTCCATATCAACTACATTCAGCTAGCACTATAGAAGCTTCTGATTATCAAAAGTTTGATTTATTTATTGGTATGGATATTAATAATATCAATACTATGAAAAAATTATTTGATAATGATCCTGAAAATAAGGTATATCGCTTACTGGATTTTACAAAATTAAAAAAGGATATAGATGATCCATGGTACACAAGAGATTTTGAGAAATCCTATCAAGAAATAGACCAAGGTTGTACTGAATTATTAAATATATTAAAAACAAATTAATAAAAATAATGACTTCTCTAAAACTTTAGAAAAGTCATTTTTATTATTCTAAATTTACTTGAATAAAAAATATATTTATGATAAAATAAAGCCCCAATAAAAAAACAAGAGGCGAATAAATATGGAATTTATGACAGTTAACCTAAATACTGCAACAGAAGAAGAACTTATAAGTTGTTTAGAAAAAAATATTACAACAGCTAAAGAATATCGTCAGCAAATTGCAAAACTAAAACAATTAAAAAATAATCTATTATCAGAAAAAGGCCTTTCTTCCTTATCACAACAAGAATCATTGCCTATACAGCAAGCAGAAAGAAATAATAATCAAGAAAATCAAGAGTTTGAAGAAGAGATTGATTACTATTATGCACTTATCAATAGACTAAATTACGAAAATATTAAAACAGAAATAGATAAAATACTACCATCTAAAGAAAATGTTCATTATGAAAAAATAATGCTTCGTCTTCAAGCAGAACTTTTAAAAAGTATAAAAGAAGCAAAAGATTATCTACATTCTGAAAGACTTAATGATAATGATATAAAAGACTTAAATGATGAAATAAGTTTTAAAGAACAAATAATAAAATTATTAATTTCTCATATGAAACAAGTAAACCCTCCAATTTCTATAAATAAAAAAGTTTTAGAAAACTCCTTAATATTTGTTCCTACTATTTCAGGAAGAATAAGAGTGTTTGATGAAATCGATAGCATGCCATTAGAATATTATGATGAATTAAAAGGCCTTTTTTTATCTATAAAAAATGCTACATTTAAAGGTGTAAAACGTTTCCAAGGTGATTACTATTCTGGTATATCAGAAGTAAGAGGAAAATTAATGCGTGTTGTTTTTACTAGATTAAATAGTACGACATACGCTGTTTTAACAACTTTTGCTAAAAAGTTTGATAGCTCTTCAGCTTATAGATCGTCTCTAGACTCAATTGTTCAGTCATATCGACAAGTTGAAAATCAATTATTTAGTAATTTAGATAATCCTGACTTTTTAGCTCTTCAAGAACATTATCAAAAGGTTCTTGAAGAAAAATTATCAATATCTAAAGAAAACCCAAAAGTAAAACAAAAGGTGATTTATTATGAATAGCTTAGAAACAAAAAAACAAAGAATATTACAATTAATTGATCAAGAAAAAAAGAGAATTTATTCAGTTATTAATTATGAAAACCCAGAACTTCAATTTTTAACAAACATTTGGGAAAAAGAAGGAAATGACTTAGTTAAAATAGCAAGCGATAATGATCAAACGGATATGATAATTGCCATATGTCTAGCAGATGCAAATAGAGTTAAAAATTTTGATTATATTTATAGCACTATATCAAATAACAAGGCATTATTTGATACTACAGATGAACGTAAAATAAGAGACTTATTAGAAACATTTGCCGATTTATATAAATATAATTTACAGCATACTCTAAAAGAATATAGTAATCCAAATAAAAAATTCACCTTATCAAGTAATACATTATTTGCTTTAGGAGTTAAATTTATATTAAAAACTTCTGGTATCAAAAAAATAGATATTTATTCTTTTTTAGAAGGAATAGATAATATTCCCCAATTTCTTGATGCCATGTTCTGTGTTAAAGCAATTGCTGAAATATATAATCCTAAAACAAAGTTAGAATTAAGTATTGACACTATAGAAGGCAAAGTTAAAGATCAGCTTTGTACTCCAACTCATTATTTTAAAAAAATATATAATATTGGTTTAATCAGAAAAACAATTTTTGACGCAAGAAGTTATTATGATAAACAAAAACAAAATGATAAGACACAAAAAAGAAACTATAAAAGACAAATAATAGCCTATGAAGAATTAGAAAAAAGTCTCAATAAAATGTCTTCCTCTAGCGAAATTAAAGATATAAAAGAGTTATTATTTAGAATTCAAAATAAAACAATTAGATTAGAAGTATTAAAGTTAATATATCTTCATAATCAAGCAATTTATAAAAAATTAGAAGAAGAGTATAAAAAATTAACATCATCTGAAGAAACTAAGATTCAGCTTATATTATCAGAATATGGATTCTTACCAGATGATTATAATATTGCAAACATAAGCTCTAAATCACTAGAAGAAATAAAAAAAATATTGGAATTATTAAAGCCTTTATCAATATCTAAAGAACAAGCAATATCAATATTAGAAAACAGTAATTTACAGATTGCAAAAGACATCTCCCAACAAATATCAAAAGGGGTTATCACAGAAGAAACAATAAGCTTATATCCATCAATTTTTTTAGAAAATAGTTTGTTTTATCAAAACTATCGTGCCAATTTAGATTACTTTCAAGAAATAAACTTTAATCCACATTATTTAAGGCAAAATCAAGAATTATTTTTCTTATCACCAGAAAAAACAAAAGAAAATATCGAAACTCTTCAACAATATGCACTAGATACATCTTTTAAAATAGGTCTAAATTGCCAGTTCCTATCTTTTGAAAATTTAGAAAGTAAAATAGATACATTGTTAGAATTAGGCTATGAAGATTTTTTAGTAGAAGATTTATCACTATTAAATTATGAAAAAAGATTTAATCGCTTACAAATTTTAAAACAACTAAATATTCCTTTATCTTCTAAAGATGAATTGCTAGAAGTTTTAACATCAGAAAAATTTTTAATACCCGATGATAATCTTGAAGCATATATCTATAGAGCTATCCCAAATGATAAAGATTTAGACAGCACATATTTAACTATTGAACAGCTACATAATTATTCTAAAACAGAAAGAACCTACGAAATTGGTGGAGTTATAATATCTAAAAATAGAGTTATGTCAAATTTAAAACAATCACCAGCAAATAGTTTTAATCTATTATCAAGCATTTTTCATAATAGTACGTTTACAGATGAAGAATATAATTTGATAATCAAAGAACTTTCACATATTAATCAAAAAGCTCCTGTAAAAAAGAAAATATAAAATAATAAAAAATTTAATTCTTGCCGAAAAACATAAAATGTGCTATAATATGCAATCAATATTACAAAAAGGGGATAACAAATATGGATTATATTACCGTAAATTTAAATTCAGCCAGTGAAGAAGAACTGACATTAGCAATAAAAGAAAATAGTCATATCTATCATATGATGCAAAGAGAAATTGCTAAATTAAAGCAAGCTTCCATAAGTAGTGAAACAAAAACAAAGTTTGCTACATTTGAAAAGTCAAATGAACAAGCTTTAGAGGAAAGTGAAAATTCTGATATTGATGAAGAATTTGAAGATGAAGTTGAGTACTACTATCAAGCATTAAAAGATATTAAAACAGAAAATTTAGAAAGAGAAATTGACTTTGCTCTTCCTTCTAGAAAAAATTATCAATATGAAAGAATTATGATGCGATTAATTGCTGAACATTTTCGTGTTATTAAAGAAATAAAAGATTTTATAAATACAGAAAAAGTATCCTTAGAAGAAGCTTTCTTATCTGAAGAATTTAACCTAACAACAAAACGTTTAGAAATTTTAAAAGACCGTTTGTTTTTTTCAGAACTTGATATGGAAAGTATTAAAGCAGAAAAAAACAATTTGATTTTTGTTCCAACACAAAGTGGAAATATTCGTATTTTAGATGAAATAGATCATATCGATTCAGAATATTATGAAAGATTTGCAGGATTATTCCAATCCATAATAGACGGTACTTTTAGAAATGTTCGTCGTTTTTCTAGAAATAGCAATCTTGCTGGTCTTTGCGAAGTAAAAGATTTTAAAACTAGAGTATTATTTAAACGTCTGAATGGTAACTCTTATGCTATCATTAGTGCTTTCATTAAAAAAAGCGATAATGATAAAGGTTATCGAAATATGGTTAGCAGTTACTATAGTGATTATTTAACTATGGAAGATAATATAAAATCTAAACTTGATGATCCTTCATTTTTAAATTTGCATCTTTTTTATACAGAAGAATTGTTTAATAAAATATCTCCGTATACATCTTCTAAAGTAAAAACAAAAGGAGATGAATAATATGGATGAATTACTAAAAAAAATTGAGTTAGAAAAAAAGAAGATTTCTTTTGCACTTCAAGGAAAAAATCCTCATTTAATCTTTTTTACGGAATTTTTTAAAAATGATGATTTTAGAGACATTTATACTTTTTTAAGTTCTGATAAAATAAACTTAGCAACCGCAATCATCCTAACAAATCATCCTGAACTTGATTTAAATTTTGTAAAACAAGTAATTACAGCTAATGAAGCACTTTTTGATATGAGCAACACTGATGAAGTAGAAAACCTTAGAACAACATTTAATATTCTTTATAATTTAGGACTATATAAACCAATAAGAGAAGCTTTAACCTTAGGTACAAGCATAGAAAAAATTGATGAAATAGCAGCTTATTTTCAAAAAATAATAGAATGCTATGAGATTAAGTTTCAAGATTTTGCTTTATTTATGAGCTTATCCGAAAAGTATTTTGATGAAATTTATATAGCTTTAACTATTTGCGCAAGTAAAAACGAAATGAATGAAGACATATATAATTATGTTAAAGAAGTAAAACGTTTGGAAAAAAATCATGGTAAAGCTTTGCGAAAAAAACATTTTGTAAAGATAATTGAAGAAACATTAAAGGAAAAATGGAATATAAAAGGCTTAATATCTTCATTAGACAAACCAAGAAATTATTATAAGAAGCTTTTAGCTGAAGATAAAACAAAGCAAAGATATTATTTAAAATTACAAGCAGGATATTCCAAACTAGAATCAGAAATAAAAAAAGCGCAAGCCACTGGTAGCGAAATAAAAGATGTTAATAAACTACTAGCTAAAATTGAAAATGAAAGCATCAAAAGAAGTGCTTTAAAAGTAATTTATCAACATAATAAAAAGCTATGCGATATAGCTAGTAGTGAATATAAAAAACTAATTATTAATTCTAAAGCAAAATATCAAATACTACTAGAAAAATATAACTTTTCACCTGAAGATTATAATATAAATGTTATCATGAAAAATACTCTTGAAGACTTAGAAAAAATGCTAAAAATTTTATCTAGTCTAGAAATAAAAGATAGTAAAAGTATCATAAGAATAATCTCAAATAGTGATTTAGAAACAATTACAACCTATAAATTATTAATTAACAGTGGTGTAATAACTAAAGAATTATTATTAAATCATAGCGATTTAGTAAATAAATCTTCTAAAAATTATAAAGAATTTATGAAAAACTTAAATTTAATTAATTCTCTAAAAATTAATCCTTTATTATTTTCTAAAAGTCAAGAAGTATTGTTAACTCCAAATGAAATTTTCTCATTATCCCTAGAAACTATTGCCCAATATGACTTACAATCACATTTAAAAGCAAATTTGGACTATAGTTTCTTATCCAATAAAAATCTAGCAAATGCTCTTGATACATTATTAGAATTAGGTTATGAAAAATATTTAGAAGAAGATATTGAACTTTTAAATTATGCTGCAAGATTTAAACGTCTAATATTATTAAAATCTTTAAATATGCCAGCTACTACTAAAGAAGAAATATTAAATGTTTTAACAACAGATAAATTCTTCATAGCTGATAGCAAAATAGATGATTACATATATAGTGCTACAAAATATCAAATGTTATCATCAAGCGAAGAATCTGAAAAAGCTAATATTTCTGAACTTGAAAGATTTCCACAAACAGCTCGTACTTATAATATTGGAGGTATATATTTTTCTAAAAACAAAGTTAAACGTAATTATGACAACAATCATGATTTATCTTTAAATCTTCTCCAGCTATTAATTAAAGACACAACTTTATCAGATGAAGAAGTAAATATTGTTTCAGAAAAATTATTCCCATCAAGAAATTTAAAACTTATAAAAAAATAATAATCTACTATTAAATAAATAATTAAAGATTTGACAATTATATGCATTCATGCTATAATCAAACTGTTTGACGCCTCATGCTCAAACCGCATTGAAAAGGTAAAAAACAAGTTATCTTGTACCTTAAGAGCGAGTCTTAAGTTAATATGAAGGAGGTATATATTATATGAACGCTGTAATTAAAGTTGGTGGAAAGCAATACTATGTTCAAGAAAATCAAGAGATTTTTATCGAAAAACTAGATGCAGAAGCTGGAGACACAGTTAAATTTGATCAAGTTTTAATGCTTGATAATAAAATTGGTAATCCTTATCTTGTTAATGTTACTGTTGAAGGTGAAGTAATCAAAAACGGTAAGCAAAAGAAAATAAGAGTTTACAAGTATAAGTCAAAAGACAGATCAAACCGTAAAACTCAAGGTCATAGACAACCTTATACAAAAGTAAGAATTACTAAAATTAATGGTTAATTATGATTAAAGTAAAAATTACTAAAGATAAATCCAATTATAAAAAAATAGTAATTTCCGGTCATGCTCAATATGCTGAATACGGAAGTGACATTGTTTGTAGTGCTGCAAGTAGCATTACAACAACGACTATAAATGGAATATTATCTTTAAATAAGGATGGTCTAAGTTATAAAATTAGTGCACAAGGTAGTTTAGAAATTACTATTAATAGTAATGATCATATAACTCAAACACTAATTGAAAATATGATTAATCTTTTGAAAGAGTTGGAAAGTCAATATCCAACTAATGTAAATGTAAAATAAGGAGGAGAATTATGAATTTTTTAAGATTAGATATTCAATTATTTGCTCATCACAAAGGGCAAGGATCAACATCTAATGGTCGTGATTCTGCAGGACGTAGATTAGGAGCTAAAGCAGCTGACGGTGAATTTATAACAGCTGGTAGTATTATATATCGTCAACGTGGAACAAAAGTATATCCAGGAACTAACGTTCGTCGTGGTAATGATGATACTTTATATTCAACTGTTGACGGAATTGTTAAGTTTGAACGCTTAGGAAAAAATAATAAAAAAGCTTCAGTTTATCCAGTAGAAGCATAAAATGAAGAACCATAGAGATGGTTCTTTTTTATCAGGGAGGTAATATATGGAATCAAATAATATAGGCGTTGATGTTAGAGCGAAAATGGTCAAAAAATCAGGTGGAGCGTTTCCATTTCTTTTTGCTTCACCATTAGAAACAGCCCAAAGCTTTAAAGAAGCCATTATAGAATATTCAGTAGACAAACTAATAGATATAGCTGAAAACAAAGTAATTGTTGATGATTTAAGCTACATTTTTGCAAGATTAGACACACAGTTTGCTTCAAAAAAAGAACAAGAAGAATTTTATCAAAATTACGTATTTTGTATTCTTAGTCAATATGGAGAGTTAGTTGGAAAATCTTTTTCTTGGATTAAAAGCTACTCTCTATCAACAGGAAAATCAACTTACCCATTAATAGAAGAAGATCGTTTTATAACTCATGTAACCACATCCAACAAACAATCTGCTATTTGGTTATTTAAAGAATATGAACGAAAACTAAAAAAACAAGAACAAAAAAATGAATCACACCATAATAATCACAATTGGAAAAACAAAAAAACTTATACTAGAAAATAAATTTCGCGAAAAAAACAAGACAACAATTAACTTTTTTGATATAATAAGAACAACTTGAAAGGGGTGTTATTATGTTTGTAGATGAAGTAGAAATAAAAGTTGAAGCAGGCGATGGAGGCGATGGATGTACAGCTTTTCGTCGTGAAAAATATATTGAAATGGGAGGACCATACGGCGGGAATGGTGGCCATGGAGCAGATATTATTTTTAAAGTAGATGAAGGACTACATACACTTTTAGATTTACGTTATCAAAAAATTATTAAAGGTGCAAAAGGAGAAAACGGTCACGGAAAAAACCAACATGGAAAAGGAGCAGAGCCATTAATCGTTAAAGTACCTCAAGGAACTGTTGTTACAGATTTAGATACTGGTTTAATCATTGCTGATTTATCAAAGAAAAATCAACAGGAAATAATTGCTAAAGGTGGTAGAGGCGGCCGTGGTAATACTGCTTTTAAAACACAAACAAACACAGCTCCAGATTACTCTGAACGAGGAGAAGAAGGAGAAAGAAAAACGTTAAAGATTGAAGTAAAAATGTTAGCAGATGTTGGTCTAGTTGGCTTACCAAGTGTTGGTAAAAGTACAATTATTTCAATGATATCAAGATCAAAGCCTAAAATTGCAGCTTACCATTTCACCACATTAGTTCCTAATCTAGGTGTAACTAAAGCAAGTGATGGGCGTAGCTTTGTAGTGGCAGATTTACCAGGATTAATAGAAGGAGCATCGCAAGGAGAGGGCTTAGGAGATAAATTCTTACGTCATATTGAAAGAACAAGAGTAATAGCACATGTTATTGATATGAGTGGTAGTGAAATGCGTGATCCTTATGAAGATTACCTACTTATTAATAATGAATTAAAAGAATTTGATCCAAAGCTACTAGAAAAACCTCAAATTATTATTGCAAATAAAATGGATTTACCTACTTCTAAAGAAAATTTACAAAAGTTTAAGGAAAAAGTTAATTGTGAGATCTATGAAGTAAGTGCTGCTACTAATAAAGGTCTTCAAAAAGTAGTAGATAGACTAGCTGATTTATTAGATACATTACCTGTTAATCCACTATATGACGAAAGTCAAATAGAAAGTCATGTACTATATAAATTTAAAAAAGAAACACCTTTCACTATTTCTAGGGAAGACGACATATGGGTAATATCTGGTAAAGAAGTAGAACGTATCTTTAAAATGACTAAATTTAGCAGTGAAGAAGCAATTTACCGTTTTGCCAAGAAATTACGTCGAATGGGAATTGATGACAAATTAGAAGAATTAGGTGCAGAAGAAGGAGACCAAGTAAGAATATTAGATTTTTATTTCGATTATAGAAAATAAAAGTCTTAAGAATATTTAAAAAGGAAAAAATATGGAAATAGAAGAAATAAAAAATAAAACCCAAAATTTAGCAAGAAAAATATTAGGAATTAATGAATGGATTAAAGAAAATCCTACTAAAGCAGTTCTTAATGTTTCTGAAATTATGGATTATAGTATTAGCCTAGCAGAACTATTTGGCGAGTATGCTAAATTTTACCAATCTAAAAAATTATTTGGAGACATCATACCAAAACATGAAGAAGTAAGACAATGTTACAGTCAGTTAATAATCCTAGACGAATTATATGCAACAGATTATCAGCCGTTTTTTAAAATTCCAGAAGTTAAAGATTTATATCGCAAGGTGAGGGATAATTTACCTCTTATGGATTATGATGTTCCAGAAGACCTAGCAATAAAAAAAATAAAAAAAGAATTATTGTGTAAAAGTATGAGCATAGCATTTAACATTTGGCAAGTACATAGAAATGAACCGGATTATCAATATGATAATGCAGCAGAGTTTGATGCAATGAAAGATATGTTAGCGACATATAAGGCTTATGGTAATACTCAATTTCTTCTGCAAATAGAATCACTATTTGGTATTATTGAAAAAAATTATAAATATAGTACTACAGAAAATATCTCTAAGCACGTATAAATTAGAAATGGATTCTTTTGAATTGTAAAAAATACACAGTAGTATAATTGCTAAAAATTAATTTACTAATTAATAATTTTTAAAATATACTTGAAAAAAAACAAAATATTGATATAATAAAGCTAATTTTTTTAAATTATATAAATAAATATAAAATATAAAAATTAATTTATTTTTAATAAGCTTGTTACTAAGAAAGGATTAATTTGTATATGTTAGATATAACTCCCCAAGAATGCCGTCAGCGTATAGAGGAATTTTTAATAGAACATAGTGAAGGTTACACCGAAAAAGAAAAGCATTATATAATGAACAATGCCGCTTTAATAACACGTCCGGGTAAAAAAAATTATGGTTCATCAATATTAAGACAAATATATGATGCAATTGGGCTAATACCTGATAATGAAAATATATATTTAGGTTTCATTGAATTAATTGAAAAACATTTCTCACTTGATGGTGATATAGTTGAAGTAGCCGGAGGCATCATCCCTTCCTTAGCAACAAAAATAGCACTACGTCAAAAAACTGGTACGATAACAGTTTATGATCCAAGAGTAATTGTTCCAACAAATCAACCAACTAATTTAATTTTAAAAAGACAACGTTTTTCTAAAGATACGCCAATTTCTTCACCAGATATATTATTAGGATTCATGCCATGTGATGCAGCTATTCCTATAATTGAATCTGCCTGTCATAATAATATTGATTTTATGATAGCCTTATGCGAAGGTGGTATTAGAAAAGGATATGAGTGGCTTGAAACTGATGATGAATGGTTATCTTATGTAAAACATTTAGCATCACGGGGGATAAGCAAAAAGAAAATGGGAAGTTTAGAAGTAGAAAGCCTAGAAAAATTCGATTATCATTATCCAGTTATCTATAATAAAAGAAAATAATAAAAAGTGAACTTTAATTTAAAATTCACTTTTTTTCTTGTCTAAAAACAAAATTATGTTATAATCAAAATAGATAATAATAAACGAAGGTGAGAAATATGTATGATGTAAATTTTTTAATTGCTAATGGTGTAGATATAAATAAAAGCCTAGAATTGTTTGGTGATATGGAAACCTACAATGAAAATATAGATGAATTTTTGATAAGTATTAAAGAAAAGATGGCTAAACTTGAAATGTACAAAAATGAAAATGATATGTATAATTACTCTATCTATGTTCATTCATTAAAAAGTGATGCAAAATATTTTGGTTTTACAAAATTAGCATCCCTAGCTTATGAACAAGAATTAAAAAGTAAAACAGGGGATGGTTTATATATTAGTGAACACTATCAAGAATTAATTGATGAAGTAAAATCTGTTATAAATATTATAAAACAATATACAAATCCAAATCCAAATCAGAATCATTTTTTAAATCAAGAACAGGCTACTTCATCATCATCAAACGAGGCACAGCTAATATCAAGTGGTGAAGTATATTCTACTAAAACAATTTTGGTTGTTGATGATTCGAATATAGTAAGAAACTTTGTTAAGAGAATATTTAGCGAAAAATATAATGTTGGTACTGCTCAAAATGGTCAAGAAGCAATCGATATTATAAATGCTAATAAGGACAATGAAAATATTGTCGCAATTCTTCTAGACTTAAATATGCCTAAAGTAGATGGCTTTGCTGTTTTGGAATATATGACCCAAAACGGGCTACTTTTAAAAATCCCTGTTTCAATAATTTCAGGAGATTCATCAAAAGAAACAATTGATAAAGCCTTTACTTATCAAATTGTTGATATGTTAGGTAAACCATTTAATGATTCAGATGTAAAAAGAGTTATTGAAAGAACTTTATATTTTAAAGAATTAAATTAAAAGAACCAAATTATGATATGAACCCCATTTCTTGGACAAAATAGAAATGGGGTTTTTATATGTCAAAATTAAGTTACGAAGATAAACTAG
>CALVIF010000033.1 GCA_944329395.1 uncultured Bacilli bacterium
ACAAATTTATTTTATCTAACATATAATTCACTATATCACCCCATTTAAACAAAATTTAACATATTATATTATTTATTAGTATTTTCATAATAATCTCTTTCAGCAATAGATATCGATATATCATCTAAATCATCCAAAGACTCTCCACATTCATCACAAAATACTTCTTCAATCTTTAACAATATTTCTTTTAAAGTTCCACATTGAGCATAATTAATATTGTATTTATCCAATATCGTTATCTCCTTATTTGTCAACATAATACCATTTCCAATATCAACCAATTCATTTGATAAAAAATCAATATCAGAAACTATTTTTTCTATATTAAATTCCATATACTCCTCTTAAAAAAATAGAACTCAAAAAAAGTCCTACTTACATATATATCCATCATTTTTCATTCTTGTCATAAATTCACCCTCTGTATATTCATCATGAATTTTTAAACTAACAACTCCATTACTTTTAGTATTTGGATTAATCCTAACCCTTAACTCACCATCATCTACAAAATCTATATTATTTAAAATAAGTGTTTCATCTTTCTCAACTTCTATTTCAGCAATAACATAATTTTTTCCTTTAGAAACACTTACTACGTTATCATCTAAATAATTATAAGAATGATCTATCTTTTCATATAATTGTTCCAAATAATTATCATTTTTTAAATACTTATCCGGTAACAATATTTTTTTAGTAACAATCATCTTATTTATTTTATCACTTGCAAGCTCAACTATTAAGTTCTCTTCAATTGTAATACCAAACTTATCAGTATATTCTTTACTACATTCAATATATGGCTGCTCAACTGTAGCAAATAAATAAATTATTGAAACTAAAATCCCAAAAATAATAATTGAAGGTATAATTCTACTTTTTATTTTTGACATACATTCACCTCAAAATTATTATACCACATGAACATCTTTTTTTAAACAATTTAATATTAACTAAAAAAACACTAAATTAAAATAAAAAAAGCAGTTAACTGCTTTAATTACCATTCCACTTCCAGTCCCTAACATAAGGCATATCTTCCCCATACTCAGTTATATATAATTTATGTTTATTAAGCATATCATAACACCAATCAATTAATACATTTGCAGTAGTAGCATATTTAGGAATTATCGATAAAGCCGAGATAACCAAATGAAATCTATCAATCTCATTTTGTACACGTATATCAAACGTAGTAGTAATAGTTCCCTCTTCCCTATAGCCATGAACAAATAAATTTTTGTTATGACGTTTATACAACAGTTGATATATCAAAGATGGATAACCATGAAAATTAAAAATAATTGGCCTATCTTTTGTAAACATTTCGTCAAATTCTTTATCAGTCATTCCATGAGGATGCATATCAGACGATTGAAGTTTCATTAAATCTACTACATTAACTACTCTAATTTTAATTTTATTAACTGATTTACGTAATATATCGACAGCTGCCATTACTTCTAACGTTGGAGTCTCACCGCAGCATGCAAAAACAACATCAGGATTACCTCCGTCATTACTAGCAAAATCCCAAATTCCAATTCCCCTCAAACAATGAATTTTTGCTTGCTCAGCAGTTAACCATTGTAGTCTAGGATGTTTTGATGCAACAATTACATTTATTAGATTCTTTGTTTTAATACAATGATCAAAACATGATAATAAACAATTAGTATCAGGTGGCAAATACATTCGAACAATATCTGCCTTTTTATTAACCAAATGATTTAAAAACCCAGGTTCTTGATGAGTATATCCGTTATGATCTTGCTGAAATACATGAGATACAAGCATAAAGTTTAAAGATGCAATTGGCGCCCGCCAAGAAATTTGTTTAGAAACTTTTAACCATTTAGCATGTTGACTAGCCATAGAATCAACTATTCTAATAAAAGCCTCATAGCTATGAATAAAACCATACCTACCACTAAGAAGATATCCTTCTAACATTCCTTCACACAAATGTTCCGATAAATATGAATCCATCACTCGTCCTTTTGCTGCTAAAAATTCATCAGTATCAATTTTTTTAAAATTCCAAGTTCTATTTTCAACTTCAAATATATGATTAAAACGATTAGATAATGCTTCATCAGGACCAAAAATTCTAAAATTTTTATTTTCTTTATTTAATTCAAATAAATCCCGAATATACTTTCCAAGTTCCATTGTATCTTGAGACATAACTTGCCCAGGTAAAGTAAAATTTAACGCATAATTTTCCCAATTTGGAGTAATTATATCTTTCAATAATAAACCACCATTAGCATGTTTATTCATTCCCATACACTTTGAAATATCAGGGCATAAAGTCTTCAATTCCTTATTTAATCTTCCACTTTTATCAAACAATTCCTCAGGATGATAACTTTTTAACCATTCTTCTAAAAGTTTTAAATTTTCAGGACACTCACGATTAACAATAATTGGAACCTGATGTGCTTTAAAATAACCTTCTATTTTATTTCCATTTATTTCTTTAGGGCCAGTCCATCCTTTAGGCGTAGATAAAACAATAATAGGTAATTCTGTTTTACCATTCTTCTTATATTTTTTTATATCTTTAATAACTTTCTCCATCACTAGAGCCATTTTTTCATGCATTTGCATTGGATTACTACCAACTACAAAGTAAGGTTTCCAACCATGAGCATAGAAAAAATCTTCAATATTTTCACTACTCATCCGACCAAATATCGTTGGATTAGCAATTTTATAACCATTTAAATGCAAAATAGGTAAAACAACACCATCGTTTTTATAATTCAAAAATTTATTTAGATGCCAGCTACAAGCTAAAGGTCCAGTTTCAGCCTCACCATCACCAACAACACACGCAGCAATTAAATCTGAATTATCCAAAACAGCTCCAGCAGCATGCGCTAAACTATATCCTAGTTCACCACCTTCATGTATTGATCCAGGTGTTTCAGGTGCAACATGTGAAGAAACACCACCAGGAAAACTAAATTGCTTAAACAATTTCTTTAAACCAATTTCATCCTCAGTAATTTCAGGATAAAACTTCGAATAAACACCTTCTAAATAATTATTAGCAATCATCGCCTGTCCACCATGCCCTGGTCCAGAAATATATATCATATTAAGATTATATTTTTTTATTACCCTATTCAAATGCATATAAATAAAATTTTGACCTGGAGCCGTTCCCCAATGACCAACAACATTGGGCTTAATATCAGTTATCATTAAACCTCTTCTAAGTAATGGATTGTCTAACAAATACAATTGTGCAACAGATAAATAATTAAGTGCTCTAAAATATTTATTCATTTTTTTTAATTCTTTTTTAGATAAAACAGACATAATAAAAAATCATCCCCTATAATATATAATCACTAATAAAAATTATACACAATATATTCTTCTATACTTATTATTATATACAACTTCTATCATAGCATAATAAAATTTTAACATCTAAATTTATACAAAATCAATAACAACTATAAAAAAAATATAGATATATTTTTATATCTATATTTTTAACTTCTTTTACTTAGAAATAACATCACAAATTAATGTTGAAATTTCAGTTGGATTATCTATAGGTAATCCTGCTATCATACGTGCTTCAGCATATAAAATTTTAGTATATTTAACAAACTCATCTTTATCTGATTCAAACAATGATTTAAGCTTCTTTGATATATCATGTTTTTCATTAATTTCAAGGATTGTTTCTGCTTTAATTCCCATATTATTAGGCATTGCATCAAATACTTTCTGCATTTCAATAGAAACGTCCCCTTTACTTGTTAAACACACTGGATGATTTTTAAGTTTATTTGTAAATTTTACTTCGCAAACATCTTTAATTTCATCTTTCATTGCAAGTAACAATTCTGAATTATCTTCATTTACCTTTTTTATTGCTTCTTTTTCTTCATCACTATCTAAATCTAAATTATCACTTTCTACATTTGCAAATTTTTTTCCATCATAATCTTGAATTGCAGTTATTGCAAATTGATCAACATAATCTGTTAAATATAAAATATCATAATCTTTATCTTTAACTTGTTCAACTTGTGGTAACAAATCAATTTTTGCAACAGATGAACCAGCTGCATAATATATTTTATCTTGTCCATCTTTCATATTATCAACATATTCTTTCAATGTAATAAGTTTTTTCTCCTTAGCAGAATAAAACATAATTAAATCTTTTAACTTATCTTTATCTGCTCCAAAATTATTATAAACACCATATTTTAATTGTACACCAAATGTCTTAAAGAATGATTCATAAGTTTCACGATTATCTTTCAACATAGTTTCTAATTCTTTACGAATCTTACTCTCAATATTTTTAGCAATTAATTTTAAACTATGTGACTCTTGTAATATCTCTCTTGAAATATTTAAAGATAAATCTTCTGTATCTACAACACCTTTAACAAAACTAAAATAATCTGGCAATAATTCAGCACACTTTTCCATAATCATTACGCCACTTGTATATAGACTAAGACCCTTCTCATAATCTTGAGTATAAAAATCATATGGAGCATGACTTGGAATAAATAATAATGATTTATATGTACACATTCCTTCAACTGAGTAATTAATTACCTTAAGTGGCTTATCAAAATCATTAAATTTATCCATATAGAAATTTTCATAATCGCTATCAGTTATATCATTCTTATCCTTTTTCCAAATTGGAACCATACTATTTAATGTTTCATTTTCTTTATGTTCTTCATATTCATGCTTCTTTTCATCTTTAAGTTCACGATGAACACATTCCATTTTTATAGGAAAACTAATATAATCAGAATATTTTTTAACTAAACTTTTTAATTCATATTCATCTAAATACTTACTAAAATCAGCCTCTTCAGTATCTTCTTTTATATGTAATACAATTTCTGTACCATTATTCTTTTTCTTTGCTTTAGTAATTGTATAACCGTCAGCACCTTCACTTTCCCAAGTATAAGCTTCATCACTGTCAACACTTTTAGAAGTTACAGTGACCTTATCACTTACCATAAAAGCTGAATAAAAACCTACACCAAATTGACCAATAATATTGATTTTATCATCTTTATTAAGATTTTCTTTAAATCCTAAAGATCCACTTTTAGCAATAGTTCCAAGATTTGTTTCCAACTCTTCCTTAGTCATACCACAACCAGTATCGGTTAAAGTAATAGTACGATTTTCCTTATCAAATGCTAATTGAATAACCAAAGATTCTTTATCAACCTTAACATTATCATCAGTTAATGAACGATAATACAATTTATCCAATGCATCACTAGCATTAGATATTAACTCTCTTAAAAATATATCCTTATTCGTATAAATAGAATTAATCATTAAATCTAATAATCGCTTAGATTCAGATTTAAACTCTTTCTTTGTCAAATTAAATCATCTCCTAAATAATTGTACAATAAATATATAACACTTTATTTAGCACTTGTCAATAGTGAGTGCTATTTTTGCGTATCTAACAACAATTTTAATTCATCTTGATTATCCCCAATAATTTTTATATATCCATCACGATATCTATTAACTGGTAATAATCCCAAATCAACCCCATCAATAATTTTAAAGCAATCATTTTGAACACCATAACATAAATAATACTCAAGTTTATTAGTATTATTTTTAAAATCGCTAATATTATTACTAACAACTAATTTATAATAATTTTTAAATCTATTATTTCTAATTGCCATTAAACAACTATAAAAATACTTATCATAATCAGAAGTCGTACAATATAAATTCAAAATATTTTTTCCATCAATAAAATCTAAAATAACAAGCTCATCATTAACAATTCCAAAATACATACCATTAACTTTTTCTAAAAAAGAAACCTCTAATAAACACTGCTTTCCAAATTCATTTATAGCATCATCTTTAAACAAATTAAAATCGATTGACTTCTGATAAAAAATCATTGTTTCACGATTATCTAAAACAGCCAAAATATCCCTGCATAACTCCTGCATAACATTAGGAACATGCTCAAATAAGATTACAATTATATCATAAAAAAATGACCATTCCTTTGGCAAGTATTTAGTTGCTGAAAAAATATAATTTTCTGAAAAAACATAAGTATTAATCTCAATATAATAATTATTTATTTTTTTATTATCTTGATTTCTAATAGATAAATCTTTATATTTTTCTTTAGCATTATTAATTGTTTCCAATATATAATTAACAAGTATACTATTAATAAACTGATAACAAGCATAATTCTCAAAATCATAATTTTTTACTATATCTAATGGAATAAATAATACTTTAAACATTTCAACTTTTTTACTATATACTAGTGCAATATAAAAATTAGCTTTATTATAATTTTTTATATATAAGTCAACAATAACATTTTCCTTTTTCTTTGTTAGAAACTTTACTATTGCTTGCATTAAATCTTTAGTCATAATAAACTCCTACATAATCAAATATATAATTATAATATTATTTAACAATATCATATGGCCAATCAATTATTCCACCCATATCATATACATTTTCATACCCTAATTTAATTAACTCTATTGCTGCAAGATTACTGCGTCTACCAGATTGACAATAAACAATTATTTTATTTTCCATAGAAATATCAATATTTTCAATATTATCTAATGGCAAATTTATTGCGCTTTTTATATGTCCTTCCTTATATTCTCCAGGAGTTCTAACATCAATAATAGTAATAGAATCATCATCTAAATCATCAATTATTTGTTTAACCTCAGAAACTGAAATCGTATCAACACTTAAATCATCTGGCCTATGAACTGTAATATTAGAATTTGCTGAACATCCAGTAATTAATAATAAAGAAAATAAAAATATTAATATCTTTTTAATCATAAAAAATAACCTCCTTATTCATAAATATTATACAAAAATAAAAAGGCTATTTAAAGCCTTTATTTTTTCTTTGACAGTTCAACAATCTTATACCATACAAAAGGACTTACAATACCATTTTCCTCTAAATTATATCTTCTTTGAATACTTTTTACAGATTGCTTAGTTAAATTATCAAATATTCCATTAACAATAACTCCAGGAATACTTTTCGTATGCTCACAAATTAAATATAAAAAATTTTGTAAATTGACAATGTCATCCCCAGTCATTCCTTCTAATAAAAATTTTCCAGGATAAAACTCATTAAGAGATGAAACATATTCTCTAGGAATATTTTTTAGAGTTTGCTTATATACCTCTTTCAAGCTAGCCCAAGTAGCTGCATTAACAATTCCATCAGCTACTAAATTATATTTATTTTGAAAAGCTATTACCACTTGCTTCGTATCATCAGTAAATTTTTCACCACTTAAATTAAGAAATGGAATTGAAGAATCAAAATAAGAAACAACATTTAACAAATAATTAAGCGTTTTTATATACTTACCACTATTTCCTAGTTCCAACTGTTTTTCAAAAAGAAGAGAAGCCTCATCAATTGATATACCCTCAGAATATAAATCAGATATCTTTTTTACAGCATTATATACATATTTTATTTTATACCAAGTTACTTTATCAACAACACCAGTTACATTTAAATTAAAAATTTCCTGAAATTTTTTTACAGCACGCTCTAATTCAGGCGTAAAATAAGGACTATCATTAGTAATTATAGGAATAGCAGGATAATTTTGTCCAATCCTATTAAGTTGAATTTTAATCATTCTAACAAAATCGCCAGCAACCCCTAATTCAACTGGAAATCCTGGATAAGTTTTAATATCATCAGCAACTGGTGCATCGTATATTAATTTAACATTTCCATAATACTTTTTTAATATTTCAAGCGGTTTATATCCTTGATTGGCTAAAGTTACTGTTCCCCACTGTGAAAGGCCTTTACAAGCAACATTTTTTCCATCACAATACATTGCAAAAAAAGGCTGAACTTGATTATCTTTAACAATATAATCATTAAAATATTCATCGACAATATTAGAAACAGTTTCAAAAAACTGCCTATTCTCGCTAAAACTCTGATCATAAGCAGGATCACTTGTTATATCAAAATTATATCCCATTGACGGATACCATTCATTATAAATTCGATTTAAAGCAAAAGAAATTTGTGCTAATACATTAGCTTTAATAGAATCAATAGGCCAATTAGGATAAATCTCACCTGATGCAACATTCTTAATATATTCTATAAAAGGAACAGATATATTTCTAGCTGCTTCATTTGGTGCTCCCAAATGAACAATTATTTCATTAGGAATTACAGGTATTCTAATCGCCATTTACATCACCATCATTTACATTAATTTCAGGATTTAACTTTACATATTGAATTATTTTAACACCACCAAACATTCCTATTGAATACTGCTTTATCGACTCATAGCCAACATGAATTGCTGATAAATTATATAGAGTATATTGTGGCAAAACATCAGGATCTGCCACAGTTTCAGTAAGCGGCGCTGGAAGTTTAATATCCGAAATTATACCACTAGAATCCGTTCTTCCTTGAAAGAAAACAACTCGATATTTACCAATATCTTTACTAATTAAAATATCAGTATCAGCAATTGGAATAGCCCCATAGGCTGTAAAAACTTGAACTTTTACAATACCAATATCAGGATTTTCCTTAATAAACTCTTGATATTCATCTAACTTCTTAAAATCTTCAAAACTAATAATCATTTTACTCAATCTCCTTTATTTTTAAAATTTGACCTATAGATAAATTGCTATTAGTTAAATTATTTAATTCTATCAAATTATCAACACTTGTATTGTATTTTTTAGCAATAGTATAAAGATTATCACCTTTTTTAACAGTATAAGTTACATAATTAGGTTTTTGATATCCTTCTCCATAACATTTAGCACCAAGAGGAATGTCAGAATAATAATTTTGCTTTACTTTTAATACTTGCCCTACAAATAAATTAGTAGTCTTTAAATTATTTAATTTTATTAATTCTTCCACACTCATTCCAAAGTTTTTAGCAATTTTATATAAATTATCACCAGACTTTACCACATAAGTATCATATTTTTCAGAATCATTACTATTATTAAAAATTGGTATTTTTAGCTGTTGACCAATAGTTAATAAATCAGAAGTTAAATTATTAAATTCTTTTATTTGAGCAACTGTTACCCCATTTTTCTTCGCAATATTATATAAATTATCGCCAACTTTTACAGAATAAATAACATAATTAAAGTCATCATCAACATTTATTGGTATCATTAATTGTTGACCAATTGATAAATTCACTGATGATAAATTATTTAATTTTATAAGTTCATCAACAGTACAATCATATCGTTTAGCTATAGACCATAAGCTATCCCCAGATACATTTTTTATGTAACATTTTTAAATGTAAATATAATATCTATCGTTTTGTCCTGATAGATATAAATTTTTTCAACCAAATTTATTATCAATTCCCTAGTTGGATTTTCTAATGATAAAAATTCATCAATATATTTTTCTATCATTTTATTATCTATTTTATTGGATTCACTATTTTCATTTTTAAGATTATCAATACTTGATTTATTATTTTCTATTTCTTGTTTTAGATTTTCACTTACTCTTAAATATTGTTCTTCATCAATAATACCTTTTAACATATCCATATATGTTTTATCTAAATTATTAGTCAATTTATTATTTGAAAGTTCTAAACTTTCTATTTGCTTTTTTATTTTTAAAGTATTATCTATGGGGCTTATATTATCAATACATTCTTTCACCTTATTTCTATCTAAATACTTTTTGCAAACTTCTTTTATATTATCTAAAATAATCCTTTCTAGATTTTCATAATTGTTTGTATGAGTTGTGCAAACATGATATTTAGAATATGTTCTGTAATAATCACAAGTGGTATAACTTCTACCTGTTTTATTTTGGTATCTAATTGTTATTCTGTGTTTACAATCTCCACAATATAAAAGTCCATCTAATAAATAAAATCTTTTTTTATCAGGTCTTTTAACATTTTTAGGTAGTAAAGTTTGTACATAATTAAATTTATCTCTATCAATAATTGCCTCATGGGTATTCTCAACTATAATATAGTCATTGGGGTTATTTTTAACCGTCTTTTTAAGTTTATAATTAATCTTTTTAGTTTTACCTTGAACTGTATCTCCTACATATATCTGATTAGTAAGTATTGCTTTTACAGTAGTATCAACCCATACACCATATTCTTGGCTTATACAATTTGTATTTATGCACTTTGTATTCCACACATAATTGTAATAAGATGCTGGAGTTTTAATTTTTCTTTCTGTAAGATATTGTGCTATATAATGGTAAGTATTACCTTTTAGTGCTAAATCAAATATCAATTTAACGGTATCTGCTTGTTCAACATTCGCTACTAAATGATTTTTATTTGTTGGATCTTTCATATAACCAAAAGGACATTTACCAGATACATATAATCCTTCTTTCATTCTAGAATGTAAACTGGTTTTAACTTTTTTAGAAATATCTTTAGCATACATATCATTCATTATAGCTTTAAAAGGTGCTATGTCATTATTAGTATTATCTATAAATGTGTCTATACCATCATTAATAGCAATATATCTAACGTTTTTATTTGGAAAATACTTTTCTATTAATTCACCTGTACCAATATAATCTCTACCTAATCTAGACATGTCTTTGGTAATAATCATATTGATTTTACCAAGTTCAATATCTTTCATCATTTTTTTGAATGCTGGTCTATCAAAATTAGTTCCTGAAAATCCATCATCAACATATTCATCTACTACTATGTAATTATTTTCTTTAACATATTGTTTTAGTAAACTTCTTTGACTAATAACACTATCAGATTCTATATTTCCATCATCTCTTGATAATCTTATATATAATCCTACTTTAAAACTACTATTCCCAATCATTAATTATTTCTCCTTTCCTTTTGGGAATAATGAGTATGATTGAATGGTAGCTCTAAATTTAAAATATTACAAGTCTTATTAATCTTTTTTTGTAATTCAATTTTTAATACTTCAGTTATTGTTTCGTTTAAAGATTTTCCATTTTCTTTAAACTTTAAATTAACTTTGTATTCAACCATAGATTTTATTACCTCCATTTAAACCTATGGCATTAACTTTAATTTTAGTAATATTATTTGGTATGCATATTACATACTCAAAAATATTACTTAACTTCATATTCCTCCATTATATTTTTCATAAGCATCATCTCCTTTTGCATGGATGATACCTCTTTAAAATATAGGAGTCAAGTTATATTTTTATTGTTAATTTTTTATATTATCCTAAAATTCAAAAAAATTAATTAATTACTAATTAGCAGGATAAGAAGTAGGCGCCTTAATCCTTATTTTTCTCTATAAAATAAGAGAAATAGTAGGCGCCATTCTTATTTCGTACTTACAAAATTCATCCTACTTTGTAGGTTGATTTAAAGGTTAAATATAGGTAATATAAGACTTTAAAATAACAAAAAATCATCCCTTTTTTCAATTTTTATTAAAAATAGTAGGATGATTAATTTTTTTATAATTTTTCTAAAATACCATTTTCTAAATCATCAATATTATACATTGTTTCTAATTCATTAAATGTTTCTTCTAAATTTTTTCTAGCACTATTCCAACCAGTACCATCAGTAAACCATATAAATGTTACGCCATCAACCTTTTTAGATTCTTGTGCCAACATCTTATAACTCCTAGCAGTTTCATTCAATTTAGAACCACCACTAGAATAGAAGTTAGTTTCTATAACATACACTTGTTTATCCGTTTTAATAACAAAATCAAATCTTTTAGTTGAAGTATTATTTCCAGACATTTCACTCAAGTCAA
>CALVIF010000034.1 GCA_944329395.1 uncultured Bacilli bacterium
CAGGAAGTTATAATGATATTCTTAAAGTTGGTGAAGCACTTACAATAAGATGTGAATTACCTGAAGGATATTTTGTAGGAGCAGGACTTTCTATTAATATCATAGACTATATAATGTTCTTAATTCCAATAGTATTTCTAGGACTTACTATACTATTATGGTATAAATTTGGTCGTGATAATCAAGTTATAGAGACTGTTGAATTTTACCCACCAGAAGGATTTAATAGTCTAGAAGTTGGCTTTTTATACAAAGGAAAAGCAGAAAGAAAAGATGTAGTATCACTACTTATATATTTAGCTAACCAAGGGTACATAAAAATAGCCGAAACAGAAGAAAAAACTTTGTTTTCTAAATCAAAAGGATTTAAAATAACAAAATTAAAAGAATATGATGGTAACAATATAAATGAACAAATACTCTTAGATGAATTATTTTCCAAAAACACATCATCCCAAAACACATCAATAAGTTCATTATTTAATAAAAATGATGAACAGGAAACTACAGATAATATTAATGAAGTAACTTCAATAGATTTATATAATAAATTTCATAAAGCTATGGAAAAAATTTTATTAAATATAAATAGTGAAGAAAATAAAAATAAATTATTTGAAAAAAAAGTATTAGGAAAAAATATATTTATCATATTGATGATTATAGCCACTTATTGCTTAATAACAATACCAACTGTTTTAACATATGGTGTAGCAGATCTTTTAATAGTTGCTCTTTTATACCCGGGAATTGGATTCACAATAATACTTATTACAATATATATTAGTTCTAGGGTTACTGATCCATCGATTAGTACTAAATTATTAGTGCTAGCATGTGGAGGAATATTTGGCGGTATTCCTTGGTCGGTTACTGTACTTCCTGCATTATTACAAGATTTAACATATTTAATAGGATATATAGTTGGTATTATATGTATTATCGGCGTGATTATATGTTTAAAATCTTTAAAAAAAAGAACTCCTTATGGAAATGAAATATTAGGAAAATTAAAAGGATTTAAAAACTTTTTAGAAACAACAGAAAAAGAAAAATTGGAAGCAATGGTAATGCAAGATCCAACATATTTTTATAATATTTTACCTTATGCATATGTTTTAGGTGTATCAAATAAATGGATTAAAAAATTTGAGTCAATTTCGTTACAAGTTCCCTCTTGGTATGATAGTCCTAATTACTTTGATATGGTGACATTTGAAACATTTATGGATCACACAATGCCAACAACACATAAAACTAAACAAAGTTTTATTAGGTATGCAAAAATAGTATCGTTTGCAGAAGTGTCTAAAGGTATAGGATATACAATTGGAGGAGTTATATTAAGCGGTATTTCATATATGTTTGTATTTAGGGGAGCTGACTATATTACTAAAATTATTGGTATACCATTTTTAATTTGTGGTCTCTCAGTTTTAATTTATGGTATTTTAATTATAATTGCAGGAGTAAATACAAAGAAACATACTGATGATTATATTAATGGAAAACTAGATACAAAAAAAGTAAAAAAAATAGAAAGTAGCATTAAGAAAGGTGGGAATTTTGCTCATTATATATATACTTTTGGATTTGCAATATTTTGGTTTGGTCTTTTAATTGTATCCGATATAACGTATATTAAATCATGGTCTGATGGTGGAGATTTTATGTTTTTCGTTTCCTTATTTCTTTGGATTATAGGTATATGTGTAATAAAAATGAATATTTAAAAAGTAAAAAATTATATTAAAAAGACAATCTAAGTCGTACAAATTTAGAATTGTCTTTTTCTTTTTTACAATCTTTTTAACAAAATTATTAAAATAGGTTGGTAAGTTTTCTACTTATTTAGTTATTTCTTTATAATACTTATTATCTTCACCAAATTATATTATTTTAAGTTTTGTATCATTTATTTCAACAAATATTTTTTTAATATAATCTCTATAGTATTTTTTTCTTAAATTTTCTTTTTTAACTTTAAATTCACTTAATTTATTAAAATTATTTTTAGTAAAACTATCTAAATCTTCTTTAAAACTTTTATAATATTTGTAGTAATTTACTAAAAAATCTTGATTATTTAAAACTGATGAAAAATATAATAATAACTTAATCATATATCAAGGATAAGAAATCTTTTTAATAAATATGGATTATGTATTTTAGATAAAGTTAAAATTTTTTTTAAATATTATTGTTATTTTGATAATATAGATTATTTATTTTTTTTATAATATAATATTTTTGAAAATTTAAGATTATAAATAGCGATTTATAGAGGAGTTTTTATATGAGAGATTTTGAAAAAATAAGTTTTGAACAATTTAAAAAAGATATTAAAGATGACCTAAAATTGTATAATGAATACTCATTACCAAAAAGAGATTCAGTCTATACAGCAGGTTATGATATTTATCTTTTAGAAGAGTTAACTATAAAACCAGGTGAAAGAAAAAAAGTTCCAACTGGTATAAAAAGTTATTTTGATAAAGATGAGGTATTGTTACTTTTAGTTAGAAGTAGCATGGGATTTAAATACAATATCAGATTGTGTAATCAAGTTGGAGTAATTGATGCAGATTACTATAATAATAAAGATAATGAAGGACATATATGGCTAATGATACAAAATGAAGGTGAAAAAGAGTATAATTTTAAGAAAGGTGAAGCTCTTGCACAAGGAATATTTATGAAATATTTAACTACAAAAAGTGATAAAAGCATAAATATTCAAAGAAAAAGTGATTATTAAATCAAAGCGACAAATTACAAGTATATTTTAAGATGTAAATAATTTAATATTTACATTTTTTTATAATATTTTTTATTTCTTTTAAGTTATATTTTGCTTTATGTTCTTTAATGTAAAATGGCTTATTACTAAGTTCGCTTATTTTGTATTCAAGTATAGTAAGAATAATGGGATGTGTAATTAGATATTCAGTTGGTTCTATAATCTGTAAATTAGTATGTGGAAGAACTTTAATTTTTCCTTTTTTAGTTTTATAAGTGTAGTTTTTAATAAGTTCTATTATTTTTGGATTAGGTTTAAATTCTTCTATAACTTTAAATTCAAGCATAAAAAATGTCCTTCTTCCTGGAAAAAGAACATTAAAGTTAAATATTTATATAAAATAAAAACTTACGAATCTTTTAAGTCCGTAAGTTGTATTCAAATGGAGCGATAGCGATACACGTATGCGAAAAATTATACTCCCAAGATTGATTAAATCAACTGGTAATTAAATTATAGCAGATATTAAGATTATTTCAAGTGGGAGTATATGAAAAAGTGCATTTTAATGGTATAATTGTAGATAGTAAGATTTTCATGGAGGTAATGATGAGAGAGGATATATTAAACAATGAAGATTTATTAAGAGCATTAGCAGAATATTTAAGAGCAGAGCGACGAAAAAAAGATACTTACTTATTAGAAGATATAAAAAAGATAAATAAAGATTATCTTATACTTAATAATGACTACAATATTTATAAATATGATAAAAAACCAATAAAGAAAATATATGATTTTGATAATGACAATACAAATTTAAGCAAAGAAGAATTAATAAGACAAATTTTGAAAATACGAGAATTAAGTAGTGAGCGAACTAAAACTTTATCAATGTCTAGTCCAATGGAACAAGAAAATGAAAGAAATAAGTTTATGCAAGATTCTTCTCGTACTCTTGATATACATAGTTCTAGTTATTTGAAACGAGATGAAGGCGTAATATTAGAATCAATAAGGAGAGATATTAGAAGTATTGTTTATGCCTATGACATAACTGAAAATATTAAAGAACAAGCGATTATAGAAGCAAAAAGACAAGGATATACTTTTCAAGCAGATACTCCTATATATATGTTGCAAAATGCAGAATTAATTAAATTATCAGCACAAAGAGATATAAATTCAATTCATTTTGTTCCTGATAATGTTTGGACAAATGAATTAGCAACATTTGTATATCAAATTGCCTTACAGAATGGTTATACTTTATGTCAAAGCAGTCCTCGTTTCTTTAAAAACAATATTCAAATAATAAAGCAAAGTTTGAAATTAGATGCTAATTCTAATATTCATATTGCCTGGAACAGATTAACTTCTGGAGATTTAGTTGCTTTAGAAAATTATATAGTTGAAAATAATTATGATTTTGTTATAAATTATAGAATTCCAATAAATTTTAGAAGAAATGTTGAAATTTGCATTAAAAGTATAAAAAATGAAACAAGTGATGACAGTATAGTATATATCGATTGGGAATATATAGATAAGCATAATCCTGACGGTATAAAAAGATTACTTGATACTTTAATTGAACAAAAATATGTTTTGAATGGTAATGCTCCTGATTATTTAAAAAATAATACAGTTATTTGTTTAAATTCTATTAAAAATGATATTCATAGTGCAAGATACTTTAGTGAAGATTTGCTTTATTGGTTAGAGCAAGATTTAGATTTATTCCCTATTGAAAATCAAGCAGAAGATGAGGCACTAAAAAATAGAATACTTGAAATTAGATATTATCTTATTGAAAACGGTTATTATTCATTAGAGAGGTTTACTAAATTACCTGCATCATTTTTAAAAAATGAATTTGTATTAGATTATTATTTAAAACAAATGGGAGTTTCAAAAGAAGCAAATGATGAAAAAGGAAAAACTTACTACGAAAGAGTTAAGGAATTTATAAAATCAATTTTATCTACTCCTCTCAAACTAACAGATGTTAGAAAAGTTTTTCAAATGGTAGCACAAAAGAAATGGGAAAATTATCGTAGAGAAAATAATGATTATTATACTAATATTTTTAATAGAATTTGTGATTCGTTAGAGAAAAACAATAATTTTATTAGTTCACTAAATGAATTAAAATTTTTAATCAAAGTTGATGATGTATTAGATGAAAGAAAATATGCTTTATTCAATGCTTTTATTGAATATCATCAATTATATCATAATTCAAAAGCTGAGAATAAAATGGAATTATTACAAGAAAAAAGAGATGATATTTCTAAATATGCTGCACTATTTATTTCTAAAAGTAAAGAGGATTTTATTAGTGAACAATTGAATGAATTTGATAGTTTATATAAACAATTTTTTGTAATTAGGATTGATAATCCTATTGTTAAGAAAAAAGTTGTTGAAATTAAGCAAAGAGATATGTTAAAAAAATTATTTGGTAGTCAAGATGCTAATTTAATGGAAAAATTGCAAAGCATAAAAAATAAATATATGGCTTACGATTATAATGCTTCTGTTAACAAAGATAACGTATCACAATTATTAGATTTATTTATCTCAAAATCAATAAATGATAATGTTTCAAGTATTGATGAAATACTATTATCTTCTAAACCTGCAAGATTTGATGAATATGAAACATTTGAAAAAGTATCTAAACTTATAAATAGACTAAATAGTCATAATATTTCTTATGATGGTCAAGAAGTAAGCAAATATAGACAATTTATCACATTTAATGGTGAAAGCTATGTTTACAATGGAAACGGATTTAATGATAGTGAGATATCTCAAATAATGGGATACAAAGATTTAAAATACGTATTTAGTAAAGTGAAAAGTGAAATTATTCAAATTGCAAAAGGAATTGATAAATTTGATAATTTAACTCAAGAAGATATTAAATCAGTAATAGGAGAATGTCCATTTACCGATGAATATTATAAGTTTGATGCAGAGCACTTTAATAGATACTATATTAGATTATTTGATGAATATATAAATTCTTTTGAAGATAAAAAATCTACTCTTTTAGATGATAATAATTATAGAGAAATTTGTGATTTAGCGATTAAGAGTGGATTGATTCAACTTTCAATGATAACAGAATTAGGTAGACTAGATAATGGTAATAAACTATTTGAAGAAATAAAAGGATATGTAAATAGCAAAGAAATATGTGATATATTAGCTAATATACCAAACTTAATGAGTTTAATGACATCCGAAGAATTTTCTATGGATAATCTTGATAAAATATTAGATTATAAAGAAATGTTAAAATATGCCGATTTAAAACAAATTAGTTTATTAGGAAAAGAAGTTATTAAAAAAGTTTATAGTAATAATGGATTTACCTCCGTTTCACAAAAAAAAAGAATAAATGTAGCTTGTGATTTATTGAGTGCAATGATGTCACGAAGTGAATCAACTGTTCCTTATATTAAAGGAACTTATGGCAATTATAAGTATTCAATGTATGATTCAACTGATGAAACTTTACTTACTGCAGGCTTAGATACAAATGCATGTTTTAGATGTTGTGGTAATGATAATGACTTTTTACATTACTGTGCTTTAGATAAAAACGGCTTTGTTATTAAAATAACTGATACAGATGGTAATTTTATTGGTAGAGCTTCAGGTTTTAGAAATGGTAATGGAGTTTATATTAATCAATTAAGAACTATCTATGATAAAAAATCTTCTGCTTACAGTTCTGAGCAAGATGCAATTATTAAAACATTTGAACAAGCCTGTGATGATATTGTAGAAACATCTCAAAAAAATAAAGATGAACAAGATAAAATTGATTTTGTAGTAGTAACAAAAAGTTATATATTAAGTGATAAACACTCTAATGTTGATGGTAAAACTACTGATGCTATTGGTTATGATCCAATGGATGCCCAAAGTGATGATTGGAAGCAATTTGTATCCACTACTAAAAATCTAGATGAAGCAAAAAGAAGTAATAGCTTTAATACCGATTATGGTAATTATCCTATTATTTGCATAAAATCTGCAGTTGGAACATTGACTCCTGACAAAATAAAGAAAGGCGATGTTCCTGCATTATACTCTAGAACTAGACAACAAGTTAATGTTAATGAACCAAATGAAGATTTAGAAAATTATGTAAATAAAATTAAAGCTTGTTTTTCTTATCAAACAGGTCAAGAATTTGGTTATTTAAAAGTTCCTCAAAGTTGCAAAGTTATAATAGGTGATAATTGGTATATAGTGTTTGGAAATCAAGGAGTTTTTGATGGATGTTATTTACCACATGATAACTATGCAAAAATGGAATTTGATACATTTATGGGACAATTGTTACCAAAACAAGAAGATTTAAGTGCTAATGAACAAATAGGTATTCCCAAAAGATAAAAAGACAATATAAGGTTATATGTCCTTATAATTGCCTTTTTTTTTGTATATCTTTATCAAAATTATTAAGATTATCTTGGATAGACTCTGATTTCTTTCTAATTTCTTTACAATAATTATCTAATTTGCGAAGTTCTTTGATAGTTGGTTGAATAGAATTTATTTCAGCAAATATTTCTGATTTTTTATCTTCGTTTTTTGCTCTATGATATCGTTTCCATAGATTTTCTCTTTTACCCATAAGATTTCTATATTCTTCATAGTTATTTTTAGCAAATGATTCTAAATCTTCTTTAGTTTCAATTTTATTTGCTACCATAAATCTTGTTTGCTCTGAAAATGAATCTAATTTTTTTATTTCTTGCCTTATAGAATAGGATAGATATTGTTTAGGATGATTCTTTGGAAATACTCCTAAAAGATAACAATAATATAAATATAACCAATAAATACCTTTGTGATGATTATTAGTCTTTGTTAAATATTCTTGAAAAATAGACTTTTGAGGCATAGGTTTAAAATTAATTTGTTTTGAATAATATAATCGCTTATTAATTCTATCTTTTGAATAATCACTACCAAATGTTTTTTCTATTCTAACTTTATCATAACCATCTCTATAAATAGTTATTATGTCATTACGAGAATAAACTTTATATCCTAATTGTCTCATTCTATCCATAACTTGTTTTAGTGTAACAGAATAACTAATAACACTATCTAAATCATCTTTAAGAGTTTTATAATAATCGTTATCTATAACTTTGTAATTAAAGGTGCTTTTATAGCTATTATTTTCTTCTAAGATACTTAATCCATATTCAGCACATAGAGAATCAGAAATATGTCTTAACTTCGCTAGATTAGTACGATTGTTATTATATTTTTTCCCTGTCTTAAATGAAACAGAGTTGATTATGAGATGATTGTGGACGTGAGTTGTATTTTGATGAGTAGCAACAATCACTTCATAATCTCCAAACATTTCTTCTGCAAACTTAACTCCTATTTCGTGAGCAATATCGGGAGTGACTTCTCCCTCTTTAAAAGACTGATAGCTATGATAAGCAAGAACTCCATCATTTTTATTGTAATAATCTTTTGTATCTTTCATACTACTATATGGCTCATATTCTTCACAATTTAGATAACTTACATAATGAACTTTCTCATTTTTAAAATTATAATCTGTTTTTCCTTCTAGATAATCGTAGTTAGTTTTACCGTAGTCTTCATTCAAAGTTTTTTCTGGATTGATAATATAATTTATAGATTGTTTTAAATTATTTTTAATACTCCAAATTGATGTTGTCGCCATTACTTAAGGTTTAGCCTTTCTAAAGTGTATTTGGAGTGGTGGGAGTAATACCACGTTGCTCGCTTATAGACAACATTATACATATATTAGCTCTTTCAGTATGATTTCTTCAACACAATTTCTATAATTATTCATCAATTTTACCAATTCAAGTTGATTATTTTCTTTGTTTTTTTCAGATAGTTTTTCATCATTTCTAATATAATTATCCATTAAGAATTTTAATCTTTCTTCACATTCATTACTGACTGAAACAAGATGATTTGCTAATTTATCTTGCATAAGAAGGGTTGTATAAAGACCTTTCTTATGCTGTTTTAGATAGTTTTATCGCAAGTAACCATATTTGTTAATTTTTCCATAATTTTGATTTTTTATAGTTAAATTTGGTAATAAATAATCTCCAACTTTTGTATAATTTAATTTCATTTTTATCTCTCTCTTTCTTTATTTTTGATACTTTTTCATAAAAATCTACTGATTTTGTTTTAGAATTATATTTAAAATATCCTACATCATTATTCTTATCAACAAGTTTTATAGTAAATCTATCTAGCAAATATAGATTAAATTCATCAGTATTAAATTGCTTTTTTAGATAGGCAAGAACTTTAAATTGTTCTATGGTATTTACTTGATTTTTGATAATGTTTTCTTTGTTAAGAAGTTGCATAATCACTAACTCCTTCCAAAACTTTTTCTTTTGGCTTAGTAGGATTGTAAGTTACAATTCCATATTTTGTATCAATAATATCCTTAGTAATTGGTGATTTTGTTGTACTTTTATTAGATGATATTGGTAATACTCTTATAATCTTTTCATCTTTTTTAGGTATAAATTCTCCAATAATATTGCCTGTTTCTTCATCAACTTTTTCATATATTTGATAAAATTTAGTTTCATAATATTTATTTAATCTATCTAAATATTCTTGTACTTGTTCATCTGTTATATTGCCTGTACCTAAAATAAATTCTTCTTTACCATTGATTTCTACTGGAATAAGTACATCTAAAATACCATTGCCAAGTAATTTGGCTAACATATCTACAAAACTTCTTCTAAAGTTAATTTTCTCTACATGAAGTTCATTGTTACTATCTTTAGTTATAATGACTGATTCTACTAATTTAGAAATAAATTCTTGCTTTTCTTCTTTAGATTTACTTTCCCAAGTAGTTTTAACAACACTATTTAAAGTATCAAGTCTTATCATAGTTTCTCGTTCAATATCTCGATCTGCCATTAATTGTTGAGGACTAAAAGTCATATTATCTAAATCAAGACTTTCATTTTTCTTTTGTTCTAATGTTTCTAACTTATCTTCAATGATTTTATAATCTTCTGAAAAATCTTCCATTTCTACGATACCACTCATATAGGCTTTTTTAATACGTTCCTTTTGCTTTTCTAATGATTTAATCTCTTTATCTATATCATCAGTTTTTGTAGGTTTATGGTCCGCAAAAACAGGTAAGAAATACTTTTTAACTGCCATATCATACTCAACCATATCATAAATAAAGTTTGATAATAATTCTTCAATTCTATCTTCACGATAATTAATATGACACTTCTCACAGGTATAATACATATACTTTCTTTTTTTACCACCAGAACCTTTGCACTTCATAATTCTATGGCAACTAGGACACTTTAGTTTTTGAAAGAACAAATAAACTCTATCTCTAGTATAAGTCCTTTGATTCTTTTCTTTTTGATGTTGGAATTCTTCCCATACTGCTCTTGAGATAATAGGATCCACAACATTCATATAGGTTACTGGTTCAATTTGCTTATTTTTTGCAATTCTTTTATATTGCTCATAATCGCCCATATAAATTTTGTTATCAATAATCTTTTGAATGGTGGTATCTTTCCATTTTTTAGGGTGTAGTAATGCTTCTTCATTAAAGATATTAGATATTTGCTGAAAACTTTTACCTTCCAAATACATTTTAAAGATTCTTTCAATTACTGGTTTAGTAGCCTCATCAATAATAGTTTTTTTATTGCCATCTTTCTTGTAACCAAGTGCTAAAACTCCCGGCAAATGTCCTGACTTAATGGCTCCATTTAAGCCAAATTTTGTTCTTTCCGATACGATTTCAATTTCTAGTTGTGATAATACTGTAAGCATTCTAACAAAGAACCTGCCATTAGCAGTAGAAGTATTAACATCATCTCTATCACATACTAGAAAGCAATTATATTGTTCAAGTACAGATATAAGTTCTTCTAAATCACGAACTGAACGAGTGACTCTATCTAACTTATAAGCCACAATATAGTTGATTTTACCTTTCTTCATATCAGATAACATTTCTTGGAATGCAGGTCTATGTTCCATATCTTTTGCACTTATTCCTGCATCTTCATAAATTTTAAAAACTTCATATCCTTTAAAAGAACATAATTGTAATAACTTTTCTTTTTGTTCTCCTAAAGAAAATCCTTCTCGTGCCTGATCCTCTGTCGAAACACGAATATAAACTGCTGCGATACTCCTTTCATTATCCATAATTATCATTCTCCTTTCTTTTTTTGGAATAGTGAAAGGCACCAAAAAAGGTGTCACATAACAAGGACACCTAGAATATATTGATTTTTACACGACAAAATAAATCAATATAGTGGGAGTATATAAACTCACCAATTAATGCCTTGCTATGTACTCTGATAATTCAGACAATGGGATTTTCTTCTTTAGATTCCCTAAGTAAAAATGTTTTTGCTCATTGAAGAATAAGTATAACTTATCATCAATAATCACTTTATGTGGCTCCACGTATGCTAAATTCGTGTGTTCCACAATTCGTAAGCACCCTTCTATTATTTGATAGGGTCGGTTACTAAATTTGCAAGACTAATTAATTTGCTTCTTGAGTTCATCACTCATATTGATTTTCTTTTTTACGATATTAATCATACCACATCACACCTTTCTTCGCAATAACGCACAAAAAAATCAATCATATTTCAGATTGATTTAATCATTAACGTCACATTGGTGCGACGATTTTACCTTATGGAGCGAATAGCATACAAGTTACGAACTATGTTCTCTTTCTAAGAATATTATATATGAATTATTATTAAATTTCAATGGAAATATGGATAAATTAGATGAACTAATAGTTGATATGAAAAACAAATATCTCCGTCCAGATAAATAAAAATAATTTTTGTAGAACTATATAAAAAAATAAAATAAAATGATATAATAATCTTATAAAAATTACTTGAAAATTTAAGATGATAAATAGTAATTTACCAAAAAGATTGTCAGTAATGACAGTCTTTTTTGTACGACAGGCAGTTATACAAATAAATT
>CALVIF010000035.1 GCA_944329395.1 uncultured Bacilli bacterium
CAACACCGATTAATTATCGATGTTGCCATAGTTAAGAACTTTTTATTTCGTGTATAAATTTATCAAGTCAGTTCTATATAGTTCTTTTTTTATTTGTAATAAGTAAGGTATTTAAAAAAATAAATATATCATATCTCTAGAAAAAATATAAAAAATATGATAAAATAAGAGCAAAATGAAAAGAGTGGTAAAATGCAAGAAAAAAAAGATATATATATATTAGGAATTGAAAGCAGTTGTGATGAAACTAGTGCATCAATAGTAAGAAATGGTATAGAAGAAATTGCAACAGTCATATCAACACAAATAGATATACATAAAGATTTTGGTGGTGTTGTACCAGAAATAGCTAGCCGACATCACGTAAAAAATATTACAATTGTTTTAGAAGAATGCTTAGAAAAAGCCAATATGACAATGGAACAAATTGATGCAATTGCAATAACATATGGACCAGGACTAATAGGTTCATTATTAATTGGTCTAGAAGCCGCTAAAACACTTTCATTTATTTATAATAAACCTTTAATTCCTGTACATCATATTGCAGGACATATTTATGCTAACAGTCTTGTCAAAGAGTTAACTTTTCCACTATTAGCACTAGTAGTAAGTGGAGGACATACAGAAATAATTGAAATGAAAAATCATTATCAATTTAATAAACTTGGTGGAACATTAGATGATGCGATTGGTGAATGTTATGATAAAGTAGCAAGAGTGATAGAGCTTGAATATCCAGGAGGACCAAAGTTAGATAAGATGGCAATGACTGGAAAGTGTTCATATAAACTACCAATTCCCCTAAAAGATGATAGCTATAATTTTTCATTTAGTGGATTAAAAAGCGCAGTTATAAATTTATCTCATAATGAACAACAACGTGGAAGAGAATTAAATAAGGAAGATTTGGCAGCATCATTTCAAAAAGTTGCTATAGAATCGATCATAACTAAATTAAGAAAGGCTATAATTGAAAAAAAAGTTAATAATTTAATTGTTGCAGGTGGTGTTGCAGCTAATCAAGGATTAAGAAAAGAATTATTAGATATGGCAAATGAATTAAACGTTAACTTATCGATACCACCAGTAAAATATTGTACAGATAATGCAGCAATGATAGCCGCTGCAGGATATTACGCATACCTAGATGGAAGAAGAGCAGATTTGACATTAAACTCTAAATCACAAGATGAATTAAATTAAAAAGCATTATTAAATGCTCTTTTTTTTTATATTAAATTATGCTATAATGACAATAATAGGGAGGCCAGTGTGATGGTAAATAGAATAATTTTAAATGAAACATCTTATTTTGGACGTGGTGCAAGAGAAAAAGTATCCACAGAAATTAAAAGTAGAAATTTTAAAAAAGCCTTAATTGTAACAGATGAGGGTATAATAAAATCAAATGTTCTAAATATGATAACTGAATATTTAGATAAAGATTCGATAGATTATGTTGTATTTGATAAAGTAAAACCAAATCCAACCGTAACTATAGTAAAAGATTGCGTTCAATTAGCTAAAAATGAAGCAATTGATGTAATAGTAGCATTAGGCGGTGGAAGTTCAATTGATACAGCTAAAGCTGCAGGAATAATTTTAACTAATCCTGAGTTTGACGATGTTGTAAGCTTAGATGGCGTAGCTCCAACTAAAAACAAAAGTATGCCTATCATAGCATTACCAACTACAGCAGGAACTGCTGCAGAAGTAACAATAAATTATGTCATAACAGATGAGACAAAAGTTAAAAAAATGGTTTGCGTTGATGTGCACGATATACCAGTAGTTGCTATAATTGATCCAGATTTAATGCAAGGAATGCCACAAATTATAGCAGCTTCAACAGGAATGGATGCACTTACACATGCCATGGAAGGTTATATAACAAAAGCTGGATGGTTAATACCTGACATGTTCCATCTAAATTCAATGGCATTAATATACAAAAATTTAGAAAAGGCTGCTAATGAAAAAGATAAAAAAGCAGTTGATAATATTGCTTATGCACAATATATTGCAGGTATGGGCTTTTCAAATGTAGGTCTTGGAATAGTACATTCAATGGCTCATTCATTAGGAGCATATTTTGATACACCACATGGTATTGCTAATGCATTATTATTACCACATGTATTAAAATTTAATGGAAGTGCTTGTCCTGAACTATATGTAAACATGGGAAATGCCTTTGGATTAGATATGAATGGATTAACTAATGAAGAAGCAGTTGATAAAGTTGTAGAAGCGGTAAAACAATTATCACTAAAATTAAATATTCCACAAACATTACAGGAAATTGGAATTCCAGAAGAGATGATACCAACTCTTGCTAAGCAGGCAATTAATGATGCTTGTACACCTGGAAATCCTAGAGATGTTACAGTAGATGATATAATAAAAATTTATGAAGAAGCATATAAATAGAGGAAAGTGAAGGTATAAATATGTTAAAGTCAAAAGTAGGTTATAGTGTTAATTCGGATAGTTTTTCAGCAGGAATAGAAACTGCAACAAAAGCAACAAAAGATTTATCATATGCCAAAATTGGCTTTTTATATACATCAGAAAAAAATGATATAAAATCATTAGTTAAAGGAATAAGAAGTATTACTAATATTCCAATTATTGGTTGTACTAGTAGTGGTGGATTAATTGTTGAAGAAGGAATTATAAATTCTAATTCTGGATATTCAGGAATGATGACACTAGCTGATAAGAATATGATTGTCGGCCTAGCTTGCCACGAATCTGGAAAAAATCCAAGAGCAATAGGAAGAAAAGTAGCAATTGAAGCAGTTGAAAATGCCAAGACAACAAGAGCTCCAGCTTACTTTTACATGGTTGCAACACCAAAAGAGGAAGAAGAATACTTAATGGGAATTCAAGATGTTATAGGACGTGTTCCAATGTTTGGTGGTAGTGCTGCTGATGATGAAGTCAAAGGAAATTGGAAAGTTATATGTAATGACAAAATAATTACGGATGGAGTAGCAGTAGCATTTTTTTACACTGATAATGAAATTGTTACAACATATACAGGCGATTACAGAGAAACAGAAAATATAGGACTTATAACAGAAGTAAAAGATTCCAGAGTTCTAGTAAGTATAGATGGCATATCTGCTCTACGTAAATATTCAACATGGACTAAAATTTCACCATCTAATTTAAGAGGTGATAAATTATTATATGCATCAACAACTAAGCCATTAGGCGTAAAAGATCCACTTGGAAACTTGACAGTAATACGTCATCCAATGTTTGCAAATGATATGGGAACAAAAACTACTACAGACGATACAATTACTTTAGGTAATAAAATTGTTCCAGGTACAGCAATTATTCAACTAGAAGCAACAGTTGATGAACTAATATTTTCCACTGGTAAAACATTAAGAGAAACAAGGAAACAGTTATATACAGATCCTGCTGCATATATTTTAATTCACTGTGGTGGACGAAAACTAGCAATTAAAGATAGATTAGAGGAAGTTTATGAGCAACTAGTGAATGAACCTAAAGGAGTACCTTTTATAACAGTCTTTACTTTTGGTGAATATGGATATGATGAGCATTCAGCAAATATATGCGGTGGATTAATGTTATCATTTACTGCTTTTGGTGAAAATTAAGATAAATAAAGTATAAAAGAAACTAATAAAATAGTTTCTTTTAATATAATATAAAATCATTATAAAATTTAATCTTTTTTTAATCTTTTCAATATAAACTAAAAAATAAGAAAAGAGAGTTGAAAATGAAAAAAATAAAAATAAAATAATTATGATACTTATAATAATAGTAATAACAAACTTTTTATTAATATTATCAATAAGTCTTTACAAAAAAATAGCTAAAATAATTATTAATCAAAACCTTCAAAAAATAGAATGGGTAAGAGAAAATACTGAAATAACAATAACAAACAAATTTGGAGAAAATATTTATTCAATAATAAAAAATAAAAATATTTCTCCATATAATAGTAATTATCAACAAGTTATAGATGAAGAAATTTCTAACTTATTAAATAAAAAGTATACTATATCTAACCCATTACTTATTTTAAATCCATATGGTACAAATAATTTAGGACTTAACATTTATTTTACAACAGAAGAGAAAATGGAAATATCATATACAATTTCCGTTAATGATAAAGATATTCCAGACTTTTCTAGAACATTAAAAAATAATGAATCATCTAATTATGAAACAAATCATAGTTATCAGATAATTGGATTAGTCCCAGGAAAAATAAATTATGTAAAATTAACAGGAATAACGGAAAACAATGAGAAAATTACAACAAATTTTACAGTTGATATGACGTCAATAAAATGTCAAAGTGATACAATTCTAAAAAATATTGATGGCAGCAGTAACTATCAACTTACAGATGGTCTATTTGTTCTTTTTGGTTTAGATAAAGCTTTTTATGCAAATAATTATATATATGACAACAACGGTGTACTAAGAGCAGATTTAGTTTTAAATAATTATAGAAGTGACAGAATTATATTTTATGAAGATAAATTGATTTATAGTTATGACACAAATGCTATTGCCATTGTAAATAGATTGGGAAAAATTGAAAAAAAATATACTCTTGATGGTTATACAATGCATCACGATTATATAATAGATAGCAACAAAGAAAAATTATTAATTTTAGTAAATAGTGATGAAGAAGAAGATAAAACAATAGAAGATTTAATAATAAGTCTAGACTTAAAAACAGGAATAATAGAAGAAATAATTGATATGAAAAAATTATTACCACAAATATATCAAACAGCTATAATGCCAGAGTCGGGAAAAAATACATATGGAGGAACAGGACTAGATTGGATTCATTTAAATAGCTTAAGTATCGTTGATGGTAAAGAAGATATAATTATTTCAGGAAGAGAAATAAGTACTATAATTTACGTTCAAGATATTTATAATAATCCAACTATAAAATGTTTAATTGCTGATGAAAAAGTTTATGAAGGAACCGATTATGAATCATTGCTATTAAATAAGATAGGAAGTTTTGTAAATCAAGCTGGTCAACATACGATTACTTATGTCTATGATAAAAATTTGCCTGATGGACAATATTATCTAGAAATGTATAATAACAATTATGGTAAAAGCAGTACAAGAAAAGATTTTCCTTGGGATAGCTATCTTGGTGTTGGCACATATAATAGTGGCAATACATCAAAATATTATAAATATTTAATTGATGAAAAAAATAATACATATCAATTAGTAGAAGAATTTGATGTAGCATACTCATCTATTGTATCAAGCATTCAAGATGTTAAAGATAATCACGTTACTTCATCAGGAAAAAGCAATTGTTTTGCTGAATATGATATGGAAGGGAATCTTATAAAACAGTTTAACTACACATCCAAAAAATACGCATATCGTGTATTTAAATATGATTTTAAAAATATATGGTTTAAATAAAAGATAAAATAAATTCAATAAAAAATCAATAATATATTTATTGATTTTTTTTGTAAAATATAATAAACAATAACTTATTGAAAAAATTAATTCAGTTAATAAAATAATAAAATAATTATAAAATGCTTTTATTCAATTTTTTTAAAATTAAATTTAAAGAAATACCCAAAAGAATTGTTTCAAATATTTGTAGACTATATGCATATCTAGGCATAACCTCAATTAATAAATATACACCAAAATATACACCTAAAATAATTGTTATTAAAAATTGTTCATTACTTGGCAATTTTTTCTTAAATAAGTTTAATATACTGTTTAATATGCTAAAAGAACTAAGTAAAGTTAGGACATATATAAATAATTGATTAATATTATTAAGAATACGATATATTGTTGAATTGAAAGTGTTGCTTAATGACCAACTTAAATCAGAGTTTAACCATAATATTTTTATTTTTTTCAAAAATAATAAAGGGATTTTTTCATAACTCTTTAAGCGCTCGATAACAACATTTTTAGCTGCAATTGGATCATCAGCATACAATAAGGCATCATCACTACTATACATTCCATTTGTTTCATAATTAAATCCAAGTACAAACTTCCAAGTTGTATTCATATTATTTAAACCATTAATACTTAAATTACATTTTTCTATAATAAAAGATGAACAATTAAATATAAAAGAATAGCTAATAAATATTAATAAGAAACTATAAATTAAAGACTTAATATTATAATTTTTTATTAATAAAAAGATATAATATAAAAATATAGAAAAAATAAATATAATACCCTCACTTCTTAAAATATTACCAAGTCCAATTAATAATCCAACTAAAATACTATTTTTAAAAAATTTATTATAATCAATATTTAATAATATATAAATCCCAATTAAAATAAATAACATAGATAAATGTTGGTTAGTTAAAACAGTATTTAAAAAAAGAGGAAAAGGAAAAAAAAGATAAAAAATGCTAGAAATTCTTGCACAAGTTTCATTAGTTACCTTCCTAGTTATAAGATAAATCATTACAACAATAAAAGAAGATACAATACAATTTACTATTTTTAAAAAAAATACACTATTAATAAATTTTAATAACAAAGCTTGATATAATACATGACCCATTTGATATCCCCACATTGTAAAGTAAGGGGTATTAAGATAATTTCTAGTTCCATTAACTAATTCTACTGAAGCATCATACATAGTTTTAAAATCAGAAGAAATTGGTGTGTCAATAACCATAATAGCAATAAGTCTAGTAACAAAAGATAAAACAAATAGGAAAATAAAAAAATAATTAAAATTAAACTTTAAATCATTTGATTTTTTCATATAATCACCAACCTATCACAATTATAACATAGTTAAATAGGTTAATAATTTCTAATTTGTAAATAATTTGTAAATAATAATAAATAGTAAAACAAAGTTTTTAATAAAATTATATTTATGCTATAATTAAAAAAAATAGGAGTGAGAAAGTATGCAATCAGAAATTACAGATGTAAATGAATTATCTAACTTATCTAAGCAATTAAAAACTATAACAGATCAATTAAATGATTCAGTCAGTGAGATTAATTCGATTATTAGATTTACAAATGATTATGACGGAATAGATGTAACTACTGCCAAAAATACTTTGCGAAATAATCTAAAGACAATAGCAACAGATATGAAAAATGTTTCAATGAATATAACAGATTATACTAATGGAATTTCTGTATTAGACCAAGATGATTTTAGTACTGATAGTGATGCATTTTCTTTAGGTAATACAACAAATAGTTTTGGAACAAATTTTACAGCTACTATTTCATCAACATCACCTAATCATTATACAAACACTAATAATCAACCTGAAAATACTACCAGTAATGTTACTAATGCAATTAATGTAGGACAAAGCAGTAATCAAAATGTTCAAAATACTCAAAACAATCAAAATACTCAAAATAATCCAAATGTTCAAGGAACCGGTGATTTAACAAGTGAAATAACAGAAAGAACAGTATATAAATCGCCGCCCGTAAAATATAAAGACGAAGGTCAAATAAGTTCATATGGAGAAGTAATAATTGCTCCAGGAGATCCTGATTATCCAACAGATTTAAGCGTATATCATAACAATGAAGAAGCAGGTATTCAACTAACAACTGGAAATCTTCAATATGAATTGTCTAATTCAGATTATGATATGATGTGTGCTATTGTAGCATCAGAATCTAATGGAACATATGATGATGCATTAGCGGTAACATCAAAGATTTTAAATAGATGCGAAACATCAGAATGGGTAAATTTGTATTCAAAAAATCCAATTCAACAAATAACTGCTCCTCAACAATATACATCATATAGTTCAGGTAGTTATCAATCTAAATTAAATGGAAACTACAGCGAAATTATAAAAAAAGCCGTTTCAGATGGACTATCAGGCATAAGAAATCATAAATTTACATAATACAAATTTACAATATATAATTAATTATAAATGATATTTTAATAAAAAACTTTTGAAAATAAAAAAAAAATGTTATACTTAAAAAGTAAAGGAGGTTTTAATATGGCAGCTGGAATAGTTAGTCATGATACAGACCAAATGAGAACATGGTCAAATACAATGGATAGTAATTCAGGTGACTATGGTAGCTTAATTCGTACATTATATAATTTAGTAGAAGATTTTGCTAATTCACCTCAATTTAAAGGAGGATTGTCTTCAGATTTCCTTGAAAGATTTACAGCACAAAAGGGAGAATTTCTAAAATATGAGACAACATTTAATGAATGTTCAGAATTAGTAAAAAGTCGCGCACAAAATATTGATAGTGATGAAGCATATTTACATAGTAGAATTAATAGTGCAAATCCACTAGATTAATAAATAGGAGGTTATACATATGTCAGATGGAAGAATGATTGTAAATCCAGAAGAAGCAAGAGCTAAAGCAACAAGAATGATATCTATAGCAAATGAATTAGAAAATTTGTTAAACAATGTTTCAAAAGAAATAGAAAAAATTGATAATGTCGATACAGGGATTTATCAAGGAAATAGAAAACCTGCCGAATTAAGAGCAGAGCTTGATCAATTTAGAAATTTATTTAAGTTAACTTATGGTCAAATTGTAAAATCAGCTAACGATATAATTGCTATTGCAAATACAATGGAAATGCAATAATTAAAACTTTTTATAACATGTTTACAAAAAGTTTTTTTTCTAGGAGATGATATTTTGGGAAAATATAAACATAATCCAGAACAAATGGCAAGTAGTGCTATAAAACTGGATAATTTAATTGAAAATTATAATAATAAATTACATGAAATACAAAATTTGATTGATAATATTAATAATTCATCTTCATGGAAAGATACAGTAATAAAAAATGCCTTCAATAATGTTTGTAATGGATATATGAGAATTCATAATAATCGTTCATTGAAACTTTCATTTAATGTAATGAAACTAAAAGAAAAAGCAAAATGTGCTGAAGAACACGAAACAGCATATGCACAGGGAGGCTGTTAAAATGAACGATCCATATACATATATTGATAAAGATACCCTAAAAAACTGGGGAACAGAGATGACAAGATTAAACAATGAAGCAATTGATATTTTAAATTCAATTGAAAGAGAAGTTAAAAATTTAGGTGATTACTGGCAAGGAAATGCAGCAACCGGTTTTAATAATGTTGTTAATAATCTAATAGAAGACGGAAAAAATTATCATACAAAAATGCAAAATGTTGAAAATATGCTAAATGAAATAGTAATAACTGCTGAAAATCAATAGATTAGGAGAATTATGTTATGAGTTATATCGACACAGCCATAAAAGGTACAAACGAATCAACGAATTTAGAAACAACAAACAAAAATATTGGGAATTTAGCTTTTAGTTTGATTTGGTCAGGTTCAGCAGCGACAGCTCTGACAGAAACATTATCTAACATCAATAATAAACTTAATATAGAATTGTCAAAATTAAGTAGTTTTTTTACAGCTCTACAGCAATTAAATAAATACAAGCAAAACAAAGAACAAATTTCAAGTTTAAAATTCAAATTAATGTGTATTCCAAATGATGAAGAGCATTCTGGAGAAAGAGCAGCTTTACAAAGACAAATTAGTGAGCTAGAGCAAGAAAATTCAATACTAAAAGCCCAAATAGAAAGTATATTTTCACAAATAACACCACTTGGAATATCAACATCATTAATAGGTCATAATGTTGAATTTAATTACATAACTGGAATTGATGAATTATTAACACGATATGATTATTATCTTAGTGATGCAGAAAAACAAGCTGGGTTGGGATTACTGTATCAATTAAAGAATGGATCAAGACTTGATACATACTATAATCAAGTTGATGCTAATGGAAATGTAATTGAAGGATCTGGATATCAATATATAACTAATATATTAAATACAATAAAAAATACCTATTCTGGTAGAGAAGCAGCTGTAAATACTGCACTTGTATTGTTAAAATTAGCATCAGATAAAGGTGTAAAGCTTGATTATAAACATCAAGGAACCAATTCTAATCCTTATGTAAGCACACAGTATGTAATGAACGGTGTAGATTGTAACCCATGGACTGCCTACTGTGTTGATAAAGGAACACCAACTCGTTTTCAGTGGCGACCAGTAGGAGATTTTAAAGCCGTTGGAACAGCTATTGCTTATGAAAACTGGTCACAAGCACAGCCAGGCGATGTAATGGTAAGTAGCGGACACGTTGGATTAATTATTGAAAATGATCCAGCAAATAATCGCTTCGTAGTAGCAGAAGCTAGAGGATCCGGTCAAGGAATAGTTTTAAATTATCGAACATATTCAGAATTAGGTAAAGGTGGATATTCAATACAAGACATGACAAATGTTTATAATGGTACGGAAAATACTGATAGAAGAGTATTTGAAAATGTTAAAGATAGTTATATGGCAACATTATAAAAAGACATCATTTCTGATGCCTTTTTTTATTTATACCTTAAAGCAAATAACTCAAGTTTATTAATAATCAAGTACATAAGATAAGAGATAATACCAAGAACTAAAACCCCAGTAATAACCAAATCAATATTAAACACTTGAGAACCATACATAATTAAATAACCAATTCCAACTTTAGAAACAAGAAGTTCTCCCATAATAACACCAATTAAATTCATAGAAATATTTACCTTTAATGCACTAATAATATTTGCAAAATTACTTGGAAAAACTACTTTTTTAAATATTTGCCATTTACTTGCACCAAAGCTTTTCATCAATACAATATAGCTTTTATCAGTGGAACTAAATCCATTATAAATATTAATAATAGTAATGAAACTACTAATAAGTAAAGACATAAATATAATCGAATTAGTACTAGCTCCAACCCAAATAATAATAAGAGGACCAAGAGCTACTTTAGGTAATGAATTAAGAATTGTTAAATATGGATCAATAATTTTTGCAAGTAACGAATTGCTCCATAATAAAGTAGCTACTCCAATTCCAATTATTATAGCTATAGAAAAACTAATAAATATTTCATATAATGTAACACTAATATGAGATAGTAAATTTCCTTGTTTAATTAAATTAACAAAAGTTTCAATAACTAAACTAGGTGATGAAAAAGTAAAGGTATTAATAACATGACATCTAGCTAAAATTTCCCATCCTACAATAAATAAAAATATTATTAAAAATCTAAATAAACCTACAATTAAATTATTTTTTCGTATTTTTTTTAAATAATCACGTCTAGATATGAACATCTAAATCCCTCCAAATTTTCTCATAATATAAAGAAAAATTTTTTGAATTGCGATTATTAATAGGAGTTGATTGATTATCTAAATTTATATTATAAATATTTTTTACTACAGATGGTCTTTTTGATAAAACAATAACTTTATCAGACATACTTATTGCTTCAGCAATATCATGAGTAACCATAATAGCAGTTTTTTTCTCATTTTTAATAATTTTATAAATATCATCACTAATTGCAAGTCTCGACTGAGAATCAAGAGCTGACATTGGCTCATCAAGTAAAAGAATATCAGGTCTAACAGCTAGTGTTCTGATTAAAGCCACTCTTTGAATGTTATAAAGACACTTTCACCTAAGACCCTTATTTTATAAGGAATTCTTGTGTCCTGATTCAAACTATAATTGTAACTTTATAGTTGCGTTTAAAGTTAGAT
>CALVIF010000036.1 GCA_944329395.1 uncultured Bacilli bacterium
ACAATCAAAAAACGACATTTAAACTAGAAAAAGAAAAAAGCCCTAAAAAAACGGACTTTAGTCTAAAAATTTACTTAATTTTATTAATAATAGGTTTTTTTGCCATCATAAAATCAAGTGATTTACTAGTTGATAGTGCTTCATCACTTGCTATAAAAAGTAAAATACCGAAAATGCTAGTTGCCCTAACTATTGTGTCATTTGGAACATGTGCTCCAGAAGTAGCAATATCTTTTAATAGTGTTAGAAATCTAAACGGAACAATGGCGTTTGCAAATGTTGTAGGTAGCTGTATAGTAAATGTTTTTTTAATCATAGGATTAGCCGCTATAGTTAGGCCAATAAAAGTAAAACACAATACCATAAAAAAAGAACTACCAATTCTCTTATTAGTAACAACATCGTTTTCAGTATTAATGTTAGATAGTCTATTCAATATTAAAAATCACAATGTTTTTTCACGAGCTGATGGAATTGTTCTTATTTTATTATTCGTCATGTTTGTTTCATATTTGGTTCAACTATTAAGAGGAAGAGCCATTAATGAAGTAGAAGAACAGGTCGAAGTAAAATATGATAATGCAATTATAGCCAGTATTATTCTCATCTTATCCATAATTTTAATTGTTATTAGTAGTGATATTATTGTAAATAACGCAATTAAGCTAGCAGAAATATTTGGTGTAAGTGAAAAAATAATTACAATGACTGCTATAGCCCTTGGAACTTCACTACCAAAATTAATGCTGACAGTAACAAGTGCTAGAAAAGGTGAGTTTGAAATGACAATTGGTAATATTATTGGGACTAACATTTTCAACATATGTATTGTTCTTGGATTACCAGTAGCAATATATGGTAGCATTATCTTAAAAAATTTTTCCATAGTTGATATATTAGTAATTTTCTTATCATCTCTAAATTTATATGTTTTTGCCAAAAGTGAAAGAACTATTTCTAAAAAAGAAGGAATAATAATGTTACTAATATTTCTTGTTTATTACATATATTTATTTTTACAATAAGATATAATAAAAATTAAAATAAAATAATAAAATAATAAATTAAGTTTGATAAATATTTTTTCTTGTAAAATAGAAAAAATATGATATAATATTAGCAGAAAGGAGTGGGATAAAAAAAATCCCACTCTTATTATTTCTAGGAGGTGTTCATGAAAGAAACAGTTGCTAATCTTATTAATGATGAAATAAAAAAATTAAATCTCTTTGTAGATGATGCTTTTATTTCCGAAGAGGAAGGAAAAAAAATATTTAATATTGTTCTTGATAGTGAAGAAATAATTGATTTAAATAGAATTACTGACGCATCAAGAATTATAAATAAGATAATGGATAAACATGAAGAAATATTGGGTGACACAGATGAACTTGATATTTATTCAAAAACAAAAGGAGAATAAAAATGAACGGTAAAGAATTTAAAAAGGCTCTTGATAATATTGTAAAAGAAAAAAATATTGACCCAGAAATAGTTTATGATGCCATGGAATTAGCTTTAACATCAGCTTACAAGAAAAATTTTAATTCCAAGACAAACGTTAAAGTATTATTTGATCGTAATAGTGGTGAAATAAAAGTATATTCATTTCTAACAGTAGTACCAGATGATAAAATGACTAAAGAAGAATATGAAGATTACTTATTTGAAAGTTATACAGATGACGATGAAGAAGATGATGAAAAAGAAGAAACAGAAACTCCATCATTTTTTAACCCAGAAACAGAAATTAAGTTAAGTGACGCAAAGAAAATAGATAAAATGTTAGAAATTGGCGATACTATTGATAATGAAGTTACACCTAAAGATTTTGGACGTGTTGCAACTTCAACAGCTAAACAAGTTGTTATTCAAAAAATTCGCGAAGCTGAAAGAAACAGTATTGTTGAAGAGTTTGGTGATAAACAAGATGAAATGCTAATTGGTACAGTAGCCCTAGAAGATACTGACAATTACTTTATTGATTTAGGTAGAACAAATGGAATTTTACCTAAAAAGGATATTATTCCAGGTGAAAAAATTGAAATGGGCTCTCAAATTAGAGTATATGTTTCTAAAGTCGACAATACAGGCAAAAACTTATTGGTACTATTAAGTAGAAGTCATTATGGTTTTGTAAAAAGATTATTTGAATTAGAAATACCAGAAATCAATGATGGCTCAGTAATATTATATAGTGTTGCTCGTGAAGCTGGAAATAGAAGTAAAGTGGCTGTATATTCAGAAAATCCTAATATAGATCCAATCGGTGCTTGCATTGGTGAAAAAGGTAGCAGAATTGCTAGAATTATTAGTGAATTGCATGGTGAAAAATTAGATGTAGTTAAATATGATAAAGATCCAGCTATATTTATTGAGAATGCTCTATCACCAGCTAAAGACTTAACTGTAGCAATAACAGATCCTAAAAAGCAAGAAGCAATGGTTATCGCTGATGGAGAAAACTTCTCATTGGCAATTGGTAAAAAAGGTCAAAATGCTAAGTTAGCTAGTAAACTAACTCACTATAAAATTGACATAAAAACAACAGAACAAGCTCGTGAGGCTGGAATAAACTTTAGATAAGGAGAAACTTATGAAAGTAAGAAAAATACCTTTAAGAACATGTGTTATAACCAAAGAGCAATTGCCAAAACAAGAACTATTGCGGATTGTTAGAACAACAGATGGTAAAGTAGTAGTTGATCAAACAGGAAAATTAAATGGTCGTGGTGCATATATTAAGAAAGATACCACTGTACTTGATAAAGCCATTAAAACAAATATTCTAGAAAAAAGACTTGAATGTCCAATTGAAAATGAAGTATATGAAGAAATAAGAAAAATTATAGAAAAGTGAGGTGAGTCCTTATGATGACTATAGAGGATTATGCGTTAGATGTTAATAAGACTATCGATGAAATTAAAGCATTATGTGATAAAATTGGTATTAAATATGAAGATGAAAATTCAATCTTAACAGAAACAGATATTATTTTATTAGATAATGAAATACAAGATGCTGAAGATTATATCAAAGGAGATATTGATATAGATGAATTACATGATGAAGAAGATATCGATGATAAAGTAGCAATACTAGCTATGAATACTAAATTTGATTTAGACAATGAAACAACATTTGAAAAAGTTAAGCCAAACAAAGTTGCTAAAAAAACAGAAAACAAAAAAGACTTTCTAAAAGAAAGAAAAAAAATGTATAAAAATCGTGAAAAATTACAAAGTAACGAAACAGAACAAGATAAGAATACAGTTTTATATACAGAAGGTATGACTGTATCTGAATTAGCAAGCTTACTTGAAACAACACCAGTTGAGATTGTCAAAAAACTAATGGGTTTAGGAATTATGGCAAGCATTAATCAATCAATCGATTATGATAGTGCAGAAGTTATTGTATCTGAATATGATAAGACTTTAAAAAAGGCAGAAACAGCTGATATTTCTAATTTTGAGAACTTTGAAATTGAAGAAAAAGAAGAAGATTTAGTAGAAAGACCACCAGTAGTAACGATTATGGGACATGTTGATCATGGAAAAACAACACTTCTTGATACTATTAGAAAAAGCAATGTTGCTAGTGGTGAAGCAGGAGGAATTACCCAAGCAATAGGTGCATATTCTGTAAAATATAATGATAAAACCATTACTTTTATTGATACACCAGGACATGCAGCATTTACAGAAATGCGAGCAAGGGGAGCATCAATTACTGATATAGTAATTATTATCGTTGCTGCAGATGATGGGGTTATGCCACAAACAAAAGAAGCAATTGACCATGCTAAAGCAGCAGGAGTTCCAATTATTGTTGCTATTAATAAAATTGATAAACCAGAATCTAATATTGAAAGAATTATGACTGCACTAGTTGAAAACGGTCTAACACCAGAAGAATGGGGCGGAGATACAATTGTTAATAAAATTTCCGCTAAAAATGGTACAGGAATTGATGAATTATTAGAAAATATTCTTCTAGTTGCCGAAATGGAAAATTATAAAGCAAATCCATCACGTTATGCCTCTGGTGCTGTAATTGAATCTAAAAAAGATAATAAGGTTGGTTCTGTTGTAACATTACTAATCCAAAATGGAACTTTACGTCTTGGAGATCCTATTGTTATTGGAACATCTTTTGGAAAGGTTCGAACTTTAAAAAATGATTTAGGTCAAAATATTGTTGAAGCAAAACCATCAACTCCTGTAGAAGTAACAGGAATATCAGAAGTACCAAGTGCTGGTGATAAGTTTATGGCTTTTGAATCAGAAAAAAAAGCAAAACAAATAGCAGAGGAAAGAAAACTTCGTAGTAAACAGCAAGATAATAACTTTACAGGTATGAGTTTAGAAGATTTATTTGGAAGAATTCAAACTGGAATTAAAGAAATAAATGTCATTCTAAAAGCTGACGTAAATGGTAGCCTAGAAGCAGTAAAAAATTCATTAGAAAAAATAGAAGTTGAAGGCGTAAAAGTAAATGTTATTCGTGGAGCAGTTGGGGCAATTACTGAAAGTGATGTTGTTTTAGCAAAAGCTTCAAATGCTTTAATTATCGGCTTTAATGTCCGTGGAAATAATAAAACAATGGAAACTGCAAAGCAGTATGGCATTTCAATAAAAACTTATGACATCATTTATAAAGTAGTAGAAGATATGGAAAGCGCAATGAAGGGAATGCTAGAGCCAGAATATGAAGAAAAAGTAACCGGAACATTAGAAATTAGACAGATATTTAAATTTTCTAAAATTGGTCTTATAGCTGGATGCCACGTAACAAGTGGAGTTATTAAACACAATCAAAAAGCTAGAATCATTAGAAATGATGTTGTTGTATATAATGGTTCTATAAAAACACTTCAACATGAAAAAGATCAAGTAAAAGAAGTAAAAAAAGATATGGATTGTGGAATTACATTAGAAAATTGCCAAGATTATAAAGAAAAAGATATTATTGAAGTTTACGATCTAGTAGAAATAAAACGATAATAATAACAAATAAAATCTAATAACCAGTAAAAAGGAGGATTCCTATGGCAAACAATATAAAAATAGAAAGATTAAATCACGCTTTTCAAGAAGCAATAAGTATCATTTTAATGACAGAAGTAAAAGACGAAGATATTAAATTCGTAACAATTACTGGTGTAGATACTACAAATGATTTAAGTTATGCAAAAGTTTATTTTACAGTTTTAGATAATGATAAAAGAAAAACAACTTTAGACGCCCTAAACAATGCTGCATCATTTATTAGGGGTGAATTATCAAAAAGAGTAGAGGTAAGACATACACCTGAATTAAAATTTATTTATGATACTTCTATTGATTATGGAAATCGTATTGAAGAAATAATTGATGATATTAATAATAAAGAAAATAATAATAAAGAAAATGCTTTTTAGCATTTTTTTTATAAATATAAATAGTATTTTGTTATATTAAATAAAAATTCTCTCTTTTCTAAAAAGTAAAGTTATGATAAAATATCTATAGAATAGAGGGATATTACTATGTCAAGAATAAAAAAATTATATGATGATAGTTGGATGTATATTTTATTACTTACAACTTTAACAATTTTATTATATTCACTAAGTACTTATAAATTTTCAGTATCAGATACAAAAATAACCTATTCAATATTAGGTTTACCATTAGTATTTTTTATTGCAAATTATATAACAAAAAAATATAATTATGCAAAAACCGTAACGGCAATTGCTACATCAGCTGTATTTATGGTTATATTTGTCTTAGTAGTCAACTTTGCATTAGGAAAAGAAACAGTTCTAATAGATATTAGTGGTCATTTTTGTGGATATGTAATTAGTCAATTTGTTAACTTAACAATTTATTATTTCTTAATTCAAAATACCAATCAACCACTACCATTAATATTTTTAACATATTTATTCTCACTTATTGTATTTTATATGTTTTATACCATAATTAATTTAAATATGATGATATCAGAACAGTATTGGAGTGGTTATTTTATAACATTATGTATTCAGTCTCTAATATGTGCAATTATTTCAATAATAGATAAGAAAACAATAAGAAAAGGTAGAGATAATTAAAGGTGATTTAAGTCACCTTTTTAATTTTATAAAAATGAACTCTTTGCTAAAAAAAAATAGATATGCTATACTAAAATTAATAATAGTAGTGGGGGGATTTATATGAGTAGTACTTTTAATATTGTTGAACTAGAAACTTATCACGATGCAAAAAAATATGGTTTAAAAGTAGAAATACCTATGAAGATGGGCTGGATTGAAAATGTTGAATTAGTTGTTATCAAAGATAATAGTCCAATCTTTTTTCCGTTAAAGCATTATAAAAATGATGATGATTGTGCCATTTTTATTGGTGAAGCAACACTACCTACAAGCGCACTATATCATTATTATTTTAAATACAATGTAGGCGATAAAACAAAGTATATTAAAAACTCCAAAACAGATGATACTTATGTAATACCAGAAGAAATGTATAAAATGAGTGTAAATTATAATGTCCCAGAATGGGCAAAAGGAAAAATTATGTATCATATTTTTCTAGACCGTTTTAGCCATAGTGATAAATTACCAATGTCTCCTATGCCAAGACGCTATATTCATAAATCTTGGGAAGAAGAACCAATTATAGGCCCAAATGAAGAGGGAATATGGAATAATGATTTCTTCGGTGGAAATATCAAAGGTATAATAGAAAAACTAGATTATTTAAAATCACTTGGCGTATCAATTCTTTACTTAAGTCCAATTGCTTATAGTCAATCTAATCATCGTTATGATACATCTGATTATGAACAAATAGATCCTTATGCTGGGGCTTTAGATGATTTAAAAAATTTATGTGAAGAAGCTCATAAAATGGGTATGAGAATTGTTTTAGATGCTGTATTTAATCATACTGGAAATGATAGTAAATATTTTAATCAATATCAAGATAAAAAATGGAATAATGGTTTAGGAGCTTATTGGACAGATCAATCAGAATACTCTAAGTTCTATGCTAAAGAATATAATCCCGAAACTGGTCAATGGATGTTTAAATATTGGTGGGGAATAAAAACTATGCCAAAATGCGATTGTTACTCTAAACAATGGCAAGAATACATTACTGGCCAAGGCGGAATAATTGATAAATGGTTCTCACTAGGAATTGATGGGTTAAGACTAGATGTAGCTGATGATCTAACGGATGAATTCATTGAACTAATAAGAATAGCTGTAAAAAGAAATAAAATTGATGGCTTTATCTTAGGCGAAGTCTGGGAAAATCCTATGACAAAAGAAGAAAATGGCTATAGAAGAAAATATTTAAAAGATGGTAAGGGAATGGATTCAGTCATGAATTATAACTTTATTGAATCTTTAATAAAATATTTTCGTTATGCTGATGAGAAAAACTTGCAAGAAAAAATAAGAGAAATTAAAACTACATATCCAGAAGAAGCCATTTATACAGCAATGAATTTTACTTCAACTCATGATATGACAAGAGGAATTAATCTTTGGGATAATAACATATTTTCAGGAAGATGGCCTTGGGATTTGAAAAATAATGATCCTGAATTTTTAAGACAATATAAACTAGATAGTGAAGAATATAGAAAAGCTAGAGAAATTTACCAAGCATATGTATTTACTTTAGCATTTATGCCAGGAATTTTAAGTATTTTTTATGGCGATGAAGCAGGCCTTCAAGGTATTGGAAATTTATTAAATAGACGACCTTTCCCATGGGAAAAAGAAGATAAAGACTTACAAGATTTTTTTAAATACATCGGTAAAATAAGAAATACTGAAACATTTCTTGAAACAGCTGATATAAAAATAGTCGATATAACAAAAGAAATCTTAACATTCAAGAGAGAAAATAATGAAGCTAATGCCATAATAGCAGTAAATAGAACAGAAGAAGAAAAAGAAATTTTACTACCATCTGGATATGAAAAAGGAAAAATATACACTTTAAAAAAATCCACTTCAAAAACACTTTCTCCATATGGTGCAATCGCTATTACAAAAAAATAATACTTGCTTTAAATTAAATTAATTTAATTGTATAATAAATTATATAAAATTAACTTTGCCTATTAGTTTATAAAAAGGAGAATTTAATATGAAAGAGATAACAGTAAAGAATCAATTTAATAATGATGTGACAATCTCGTTAATTGGAACATTTAAAATAGAAACGTTAGATAAAGAGTATATTATATATAGTATAGTAGATGATAATAATCTAAATGAAAATGGTGAAATTATACTAGGAGAAGTAATAAGAGAAGGTTCTGATATTAAGGTATTAGGAATAAAAAAAGAAGAAAAAGAATTAGTAGTAGCTTATTATAATGAAATATCTGAACAATTAGGAGATGAGAATGATGGATAGAGAAACTGTAGTTATACCAGACAAAAAGAAAAGGATAGAAAAATTAAAAAAGAGACTTGACCCTCAAAATAACTCAAATTTACATTCTGCCAAAATTGCATCTTTAGAAGTAACAAATAAAATATTAAAAGCTGCAACAATGGCTGCCGGTATTATTACCGTTATTGATATTTTTATTCCAGATCCAATTTTAGGTCTTGATGAAATAGCCTTAGCTTCAATAACAGGATTGCTTAAATACTCAAGTAGTATGGTAGAAAATAAATTAGAAGCTTTAGCTAAAAATGAAGATTCAACTATTCAAATGGAAGAAATAACAAAATTAACAGAAGAACTAACTAAAGCAGCTGCTTCTGTAAAAAAAAGTCGGGCAAGAACTCAATAACAAAAAAGCTATAATATTAAAAAAATAAAAAACATTCACAAACTTTGCGAATGCTTTTTTATTACATAAGAATTGAAACTAAAACTAATATAGAGTTATGAAACATATGAGCAAATATTGGAACAAATACTGAATTTGTATCATAATACATATATGCAAATGCAATACCTAAACAGCTATAAGGAATAAAATATATACATTCAACAAGTGAAGTAGCAACAACAATATGCATCAAACCAAATACTAAACCAGATACTAATATAAACATCCACTTTTTCTTAAATGCATCAAAAAAGGCTTTTCTAAATATTAATTCTTCAATTATTGGTGCAATTATTCCAGCATTAAGTAGCATTACAAGTGGTAAAGAACCAATCATCCCTTGTACTAATTGCTCGTTTTCTGCTTGGCCTAATTTAAGAATAGAGTTAATCATAATATTAGATACCATCATTCCTACTAATCCTAAAGACCAATATTTAAAGCATGAATCAATAGAATGACTAATATTTTTTGTAAAATTTTTCCAATCATTTCGAAGACTAATTCTATATATAAAAAATAATATCATTAATAAAATTAAATTAGAAAAGCAACTTAATAGTACTTCTATTTGTGGAGTGATTTTAGTTATTTTAAATACCCATATTGGAATTAACTGAAAATAACCACTTAATTCAAATAACAAAAATATAAAAATTAATTTAGCAAATCCTTCAAAAGATTTTTTTCTCAATGTCATTCTATCACCATAATAACAATAACACAAATATTAATAAATTAAAAGTCCACCAATTTAAAATAAGAAAATTTACGTAAAAAAAACTTGTAAAATACAATCATTAATAGTATAATACAAATACCTACCAATTCTCAGTTTAAAGAATTTCCGACTTTTTACTTAGTTTTGGTTAATAATATATGAAAGGAAGTGTTAATATGGCATTAACAAAAGAAGAAAAAGCCATAATCGTTAAAGAGTTTGCTAAGAACGAAAAAGATACAGGTTCTGCAGAAGTTCAAATTGCAATCCTTACTAAAGAAATTAACAACTTAACAGAACATCTAAAAGTTCATACTCACGATTATCATTCACGTAGAGGTCTTTTAAAGAAAGTAGGACAACGTCGTAATATGTTACAATACTTAGCTAAAAAAGATATTCAAAGTTATCGTGAAGTTATTAAAAAATTAGGATTAAGAAAGTAGACACTTATTTTTAGTGTCTTTTTTTTCAAAAAAAAATTAAAAAAGAAGAGGTAGAAAATGAATAAAAAAATATTTGAATTAGATTTTCATGGCCGTAAATTAGTAGTAGAACATGGTGAATTAGCAAAACAGGCCGATGGATCTGTTTTAGTTAGATATAATGATACAGTAGTTTTAACAGCCGCTGTTGTTAGTAAGACAGTTAATTTATTATCTGATTTTTTTCCATTAACAGTAAACTATCAAGAAAAACTTTATTCTGTTGGAAAAATTCCAGGAGGATTTATTAAAAGAGAAGGACGTCCTAGTGAAGCTGCAACTTTAGCTGCTCGTATGATTGATAGACCTATGCGTCCATTATTTCCAGAAGGATTTAAAAATGAAGTACAAATAATTTCTACAGTTTTATCAGTAGACCAAGATTGTTCTCCAGAATTAACTGCAATGTTTGCATCATCTCTAGCAGTATCAATTTCCAAGATTCCATTTAATGGTCCAATTGCTGGCGTTAAAGTTGGTCGTATTGATGGAGAATTTATTATTAATCCAACACCAGAACAATTAGAAAAATCAGATATTGATCTAACTGTTGCCGGTACTAAAGATGCTATTAATATGGTTGAATCGAGCGCTAAGCAAGTAGATGAAGATATTATGCTACAAGCCTTAATGTTTGGACATAATGCCGTAAAAGAACTAATTGAATTTGAAGAAAAAATTATCAACGAAATTGGTGTAGAAAAAATGCAATATGAAACATTAACACCAGAAAAAGAATTAGTTGAAAGAATAAGCAAACTTGCTACAACTAAAATGGATGAAGCTCTACGTATTAAAGGTAAACTAGAAAAATATGCTGCAATTGATGCCGTAAAAGAAGAAGTATTGGAATTATATAAAAATGAAAATGAGGAATTATTAAAAGAAGAAGAATTAAAACAATTACTTGCTAAAGTAAATATGGTCTTATCAGATATTGAATATAATTTATTTAGAAGTATTGTTGTAAAAGAAAAAATACGTGCTGATGGTAGAAAAATGGATGAAATAAGACCATTATCTACTGATATTGATTTACTTCCAAGAACCCATGGTTCCGCTCTTTTTACCCGTGGTGAAACACAAGCTCTATCAGTAACAACCCTTGGAGCATTAAATGAACATCAAATTATTGATGGCCTTGGACTAGAAGATCAAAAGCGCTTTATGTTACATTACAACTTTCCTCAATTTTCTGTTGGTGAGACAGGAAGATATGGAGCACCAGGAAGACGTGAAATTGGGCATGGAGCATTAGGTGAAAAAGCTTTAGCACAAGTAATTCCTTCTGAGGAAGAATTCCCATATACAATTCGTGTTGTATCAGAAATATTAGAATCAAATGGTTCATCATCACAAGCTAGTATTTGTGCAGGATGTATGTCATTAATGGCTGCAGGAGTTCCAATTAAAGCACCTGTTGCTGGTATTGCTATGGGATTAATTACACACGAAGATGACTATACGATTTTAACAGACATTCAAGGAATGGAAGATCATTTAGGTGATATGGACTTTAAAGTTGCAGGAACTAAAGAAGGAATAACAGCTTTACAAATG
>CALVIF010000037.1 GCA_944329395.1 uncultured Bacilli bacterium
CGATGTATTTTTAGACACTTACATTCTAACAGAGATTTCTCTTTTTGTATGTAATCCCCAAACCATTTTACACTATCGATTATTAGTTAAAAATTGACTTTTTGACGATTTTGTGGTATAATTTGGGCACTAATGGGGGATGGTTAGTATGATGGAGCGAGAGGTTTTAAAATCTATCGATGATCTTTCTGGTGAACAAATAGTAGGCTATTTATTTTCATCAAATTTGCCAGATAGTATAAAAAAACTAATTTCTGAAGAAGTTAATAAATATGATTCTAATAGTGGGAAAATAACTGATTTAAAGAAAGCATTTTCTTTAGAAAATATGATTGATATATCTTATTTGGATGTTGATTTTTGTCCGGTTGAACTAAAGAAAATGATAATTGATGAAGTTTATGGTGCTGATTTATTAGGAGTCATTTTAAGTGATAGTATTTCATTTGAAAGAAAAAAAGTAATTATTGACTTACGATGTGATTTTGAAAAAGCGATTGAATTATTAAATAGCGAAATATCTGATGATATAAAAAGTTATGTTATTGATAATGCAATTACTGATTATAATGCTATATTATTTTGTTTAAAAAACGATGATATTTCTGATGATATTAAGGAAAAGATAATTATTCGAAAAATTACTTTGGATAATCTTTTTCAGTTTATTGAGGATGTTTCTTTTAGTGTTAAAAATTTAATTGTTAGAACAAAACGACGTGATATTGATGATTTTATAAATAGCTTAGATAGTTCTAATATTCTTAAAACTATTACTAACTATGTTGTAGTACGAAATTTTTTAGATAATATTTTAAGAAGTAGATATAGTGTAATTGAAGATGCAATAAGTGTATGTTCTAAAGCTGATTTATTTAAAGTGATTAGAGTGTGTGATAATTGTAAGTTAAATGAAATTATTATGCGTGAGCGAGAAAGCAGTCTTTTGGAAATTATTAATGAAAGTGATTCTAATAGACTTTTAGTTTTATTGAGTCTTACTAATTTATCTAATGATATTAAGGAATATATTATAAATTATCATAGTAATAGACTTAATAGTTTTATTAATGATACTGATTTTTCTTTACCTAAAAAATATTTTAGAAATTCTAATCATTTGCCTTTACAAATTAAGAGAAAGTTATTTGAAAAGTATAAAGATGAATTTGTTAGAGATTTTAATGAATTAAGTAATAATACTGTAATTTGTGAAATTTTATATGGTAGTTATGATGATTTTTATTTGGGGTTATTGATTGATACGAAAATTGATGAGAGTAATATATTTGAATTACTAGGTAATTATAGTATTCAGCCACATATTATAGATTTATTATTTGATAGAAAAGCTGATTTATTAAAAAGAATTGTTAATAATTTGGATTTAGTTGATATTTTAACTTTAAATAACCTTAAATTTGATGATACATTAAAGAATAGAATTTTGGATGTTAGTAGTGATGTAGTTCTTAGTAAATTAAGTAATATTGATAATGAGAGGCTTTTTAATTATTTGAAGAGTGATAAGGTTTTAATTTCGGTTAAGAAAAGAATTATGGAGCATTTTGGTATTTTTGAAGCTGATTTACAAAATTGTTTAGAAATATTTGATTTTAATAGTGCGGAACTGTTGATAAATCATTATAAGGAGATAAAGCATTTTATTACAATTGCTGGTGTTGATTTTCATTCATTTTTACGATATGGTAGTGGAAGTAGTAAATATCCTAATTGGTTAGTAGATTTGATTAAAATAATTGAAGATAATAGAATTTCTGATTTTATAAATGTTAAGAATTATTTTTATAATAATTATTTTAATAGGTTTGATGTTAAAGAGAATGATGTTTGTAATATTTCTAATTTTCTTTTCTTGTTAGGTAATTTTTATAGATATAATGAATTGTGTATGAATTTGGCAAATAATAATATTAAATTATCTGATAATGATAAATTGGATATTCAATTTTTATTTAATCTTGGTAGTTTTGATAGTTTGGATATACCTAAGAATTTAGATGAGGTTGGTTTATTTAAACAAAAACTATATGGTGATATGTGTAGAAAAGTTCATGAATGTTCTGATATTAATGAATTAAAAAATATTTTTAATAAATTATTATTTTGTAATGCTAATGTTATTTTAGAGTCTATTGGTGGTACTGAGTGTTTAAAGAGATTAAGAATAGAAAATAGTAATTCTGATGGAATTAAGGTTTTAATAGATGAATTATTAGCTTATTCAAAGATTATAGAAATGGTTAATGATACTAATAATTATGATGGTTTAGTTGAAATGTTGGATTTTGTTTTTAGTGATGTTGAAACATTAACAGTATTTCAAAATGTATTTTCTTTGTTTGAACAAAAGGTTAGTACTCTTTATGAAGCTGATATTGTTAATCATCTTACTTCTTTGGAAAAGGTTAAAGATATTTCTGGTGTAATAAATAGAAATTTATCGTTAGCTTATGGTGGTACTGTATATGATTTTTCTGATAAAAATTATGTTTTATATGCACACACCTTTAGTGTAAATGAAAAAATTGAGGATTTAATTTCTGGTGTTGCTTCTGGAAAGAGAAACTTTATATCTGTAAGTCCAATAAGTTATAAGGGTCAAAAATATTATTGGGATTTTAATGAAGTTATTTTTGCATTTGATCATATTCCTAGGGGTAGTTTTGTGTGTAGTTCTATTTATAATATGGGAACTAATCAAAAACTTAGAAGTAATAGTAGTGAAGTAGAACAATTTAGTAGAACTCAAAGGGGTATTTTAGAGACAAGTGCTGTTTTTGATAATAATTCTGAAACATTATTATTTGCTGAAGGACTTAAACCTTGTGGATTAATATTACCGGGTGGAAGAAAACCTCTTCCAATTGAAATGGAATATCATGAAAAATATAATTTACCATTTATTATTACACAAGATATTGGTAAATCAATTGTTAATCCACAAAGGGTGTTTAGTAATAATGATTGTAATATTATGACAAATAAAAATTATACTAATTTATTAAATGATTTAATCTCTATATTAGAACCTAATGTGGAATTAAAGAAGGAAGATAGTTTATATACGGGTAGAGAAGTTGCGATATTTGCTGATGGACATTCGATGTATGAACCAACTGTAGCTGTATTGGAGGATATGCGTAGACGAGGAATTTCTGAAATTTATTCTTTGGGTGATAATTTTGGTGGAGGTCCTAATCCGGTTGAAGTGTTTGATTTATTAGATGAATATGGTGTTGTTTCAATTGCTGGTAATGGTGAATATTATAATACTTTAGGACTTGAGAGTTTTCCATATATGCAAGGTGAGAGAGTTGAAGGTCAAAATTGGACTAAAGAAAAATTAGGTAATCTAAGAATTGAGAAACTGAAAGTTTATCCTGCTTCAATAGAATTGATAGTTGGTGGTGAAAAGCTTGCTTTGTGTCATTTTGCTAATGATATAAGATGGGATTTTATTGATAATAGTGTTTGGAAATATAGATCTGATTACTCAGTTGGAAATGCTCCAGAGCAGTTTTTATATACTAATAGTGATGCTTCTTTAAGAAAAATTGATGCTGTTCTTGAAAAAAAAGATAGTGAAGATTTATCTATTAGGGGATATGCATCAGCTAAGCAGAATCCTTTGTTTGATGGAAAACGAGTTACAGATTATAGGGCAATTATTCAAGGACATGTACATTTTGATATGAAGGATAAATTATTTGATACTGATATTTATACTTTAAGAGCAGTTGGTATGGGGTATGAAGATGATTATAATGATACTGCATGTTACTATGTTTTGAAGGAAAAGAAGTCTGGTGGATTTGATATTGAAAAAAGATTAGTAACATTTAATAGAAATAATTTAATTGCAAATATTTATACTAGTGATTTACCTGAAAAAGGACGAGTATTACAGTATTTAAATGGTGGAAGAGATAGGGTAAATGAATTTTAAAATTTGTATTTTTTATTATTAATAAAATATAAATTTTGTTGCATATAAATTTTATTTTGATATAATGTTTTATGTAATTATTAAATAGGAGGTTAATATGAAATTAGTTAAAAGTATTTTATTAATAGTTACAGTTTTATGCGTATCTTTAATGATTACTGGATGTGGTAATAAAAATGTTGAAGGAACATTAGAAGAATTGATGACTAAGGTTTATGAAGGTGTTCCTGAAGATAGTAGACCAATGATGCTACAAAATACAGAGGTTACTGATGAGAACATTGAGTATTATTTAGGAAGTAGTGATATTGAGTATACTGAAGCATTAGCTTCTGAGTCTGCTGTTGGTTCAATTGCACATTCTGTTGTTTTACTTAGAGTTAAAGATGGTGCAGATATTGAAAAAGTTAAGTCAACAATTAAAGAAAAAGTAAATCCTAGAAAATGGATATGTGTTGGCGTTGAGAAAGATGATTTAATTATCAAAAATAAAGGTGATTTAGTTATTCTTATTATGGTTGAAGATGAAGAAATGAGAACTAAGTTAGAAGAAGGTTTTAATAATCTATAGAACTTTTTATAAGTTCTTTTTTTTGTCAAATTTTTAGATAAATATTTTCAAATATATTTTTATTTGTTATAATTTTACTGTTATTATAGTTGATAGGCAATTATTAATAATTCTTATAATAATAAATTATAGTTTTGTATTATTTAATTTGATATTATAAGACCCTTATAGTGGTCTTTTTGTATAGGAGGAATTATGTTATTTTCTAGTATTGTGTTTTTATATTATTTTTTTGTTATATTACTATTAGTTTATTTTATTACTCCTCAAAAATATAGGAACTTAGTTTTATTATTTTTTAGTTTATTATTTTATTTTTTAGGTGAACCTAAATATATTATTGTTTTATTATTGTCTTGTATTTTAAACTATATTTTTGGTAAATTAGTTAATGGAAAGTATAAAAAATTATTTTTAATTATTGCTTGTATTTATAATATTGGACAATTATTATTTTTTAAATATACTGATTTTTTTATTGATAATGTGAATAATTTATTTGGTTTAAATATTCCGTTTATGTATATTGTAATGCCAATTGGAATTAGTTTTTTTACATTTCAAGCTTTGGGATATGTAATTGATGTTTATAATGAAAAACATAAGCCTTCTAAAAGTTTGATTGATTTTATGACTTATGTTTGTTTATTTCCTCAGTTAGTTGCTGGTCCTATTGTTAGATATAGTGATGTTGAGAAGGAATTAATAAAGAGGGAGACTAATTTTGAAAAATTTAGTAACGGTATTGGAAGATTTGTTATAGGTCTTTCAAAAAAAGTATTATTAGCTAATGTTTTAGGGGAATTTGCTGGTAATTTAATTGATGTTAATGTTGTCTCTGCTTGGCTTAAGCCAGTTCTTTTTACCTTACAAATATATTTTGATTTTAGTGGATATAGTGATATGGCGATTGGTTTAGGATTAATGTTTGGATTTACTTTTTTGGAAAACTTTAATTATCCGTTGATTGCTTCATCAATTACAGATTTTTGGCGAAGATGGCATATTTCTTTATCAAGTTGGTTTAGAGATTATGTTTATATTCCATTAGGTGGAAATAGGGTTAGTAAAATCAAGTGGATTAGAAATTTGTTTGTGGTTTGGTTTTTGACAGGCTTTTGGCATGGGGCTAGTTGGAATTTTATAATTTGGGGATTATATTTCGGAATAATTTTAGTATTAGAAAAACTTTTATGGGGAAAAATTTTGGCTAAAACTAAAGTTATTAAGTATTTTTATAGTTTGATAATAATTATTATTAGTTTTTTAATATTTAATAGTAGTAATATAAATGAAATTATTGTTAGTTTAAAAAATATGTTTTTTATTAATAATATTCCATTTAGTAGTAATGAAACAATTTATTATTTAAAAAGTAATTTTATATTAATTATAATATCTATTATTGGTGCAACACCTTTAATTAAAAATTTTATTGTTAAAATTAGAAAAACAAGGTTTAAAGTTATTGTTGATGTTTTGCAACCAATTGTTTATTTAGTACTACTTACTTTATGTACTGCATTTTTAATAGATGCATCATTTAATCCTTTTTTATATTTTAGATTTTAGGAGGAGTTTATGAAAAATAAAATAATTGTATTTTCATTTATTGGTTATTTGGCTCTTTTTTCTATATTAGGAATTATAATTCCTGATAAAAATATTAGTAATAGTGAAAGAAGAAAATTAGCTAGTTTTCCTAAAGTAGAGTTTAGTAATGATTATATAACTAAAATAGATAAATATTTTCTTGATCATTTTCCTTTTAGGGATAAGTTTAGGGGAGTAAAAGCAAGTTATAATTATAATGTTCTTAAAATGTTAGATAATAATGGTATTTTTTTAAAGGATAATTATATTTTTAAAAGTGGTTATCCAACTAATGAAGATTCTATAGAAAAATTTATTAATCATGTAAGAAAAATGAGTAATTTATTTAATAATAGTAATATTTATACTATGATTATTCCAGATAAAAATTATTATTTAGATGATAAAAACTTTTTGAATATTGATTATGATTATATTTATAATAAAGTGGATGATTTGGGGACTTTTATTGATATTAGAAATGAATTAGAACTTGATGATTATTATGAAACAGATACGCATTGGAAACAAGATAGAATTATAAATATAGTAAAAAAAATGAGTGAAAAGATGAATTTTAATTACTATGATGTTAGTTATGAAAAGAATATTTATGATAAGTTTTATGGCGTTTATTATGGAGAATCAGCTATTAGTAGAGAACCAGAAAATTTAGTATATTTGACTTCTTCTTCATTTAATAATGTTAAGGTTAAATATTTAGAAAATAGTGAGTTTACGGGAATTTATAATGTATCAAAATTGAGTGGTTTGGATAGTTATGACGTTTATTTGGATGGTGCTAGTAGTTTTATTGAGATTTTTAATAGTAATTCTACTGGTGGAGAGTTAGTGGTATTTAGAGATTCTTTTGGTAGTAGTTTAGTTCCATTACTTATTCCTTATTATTCTAAAATTACGGTTATTGATAATAGGTATATTAGTAGTGAGTATTTTAATAAATTAATTACTAATTATGATGCTGATGTATTATTTTTATATAGTACATTGATTGTAAATGATAGTGGAAGTTTAAAAAATTAAATGATATAATATTTACATAGATGAGGGTAATATGATATTTGGAATTTTATTGTTAGTTATTTTGACATTGTTAAATGGGATATTTTCTGCTAGTGAATTGGCCTTTTTATCACTTGATAAAATAAAGTTAAAAGAAGAAATTAAAAATGGTAATAGGACTGCTATAAAGATTCAGCGGGTTTTAAGTAATTCAGCTACTTTTTTATCTACTATTCAAATTGGTATAACTTTAGTTGGTTTTTTTGCAAGTGCTTTTGCAGCTAGTTATTTTACGGATTATTTATTTGAACTAATTAGGGTTGATTTTTTATCTGAGAGTGTCTTTAGAACTATTTTGATGTTTGTAATTACAATTATTTTATCATATTTTACACTTGTGTTTGGGGAATTAGTTCCTAAGAAAATAGCAATTAATAATTCATTTAAAATTGCTTCTTATTTTGTTAATTTGATTATTGTTGTTAATATTTTATTTTATCCATTGATTAAATTATTAACATGGTCAACTGAGTTTATTTGTAAATTATTTAAAATAGATAATAGTAATGAGAAATTGACTGAGGATGATATAAAAAAAATGATTATTCTTGGTTTAGATGAAGGTGTTGTTGAAGAGAAGGAAAAAGATTATATACTTAATGTATTTCAATTTAATGATATTGATGTTACTAAGGTTATGACGCCTAAAAAAGATGTAATTGCATTAAATATTAGTGATGATTTAATGAAAAATATTTCTTTAATAAAAATGTCAAAATATTCTAGGTATCCTATTTATAAGGATGATATTAATAATATAATTGGTTTTATTAATGTTAAAGATATAATAATGCAGTATTCTGATGGTAGTGAAATTGATTTAAAAAAATTAATTAGACCGGTTACGTTTTTTTCTTATAATGAAAAAATTGATGATGCATTTAGACATATGCAGGAAAATAATGAGAGCCTTTGTGTAATTTATAAAAATAAAAAGTTTTTGGGTATTATAACAGTCGAAGATGCAGTTGAAGAGATTGTTGGTAATATTTATGACGAATATGATTACAATAATTAATTTTATTGTTTAGGGAGGTATTTTAAATGAGTGAGAAATTTAAAAAAATAAAAAGGGCATATGTTTATAGTGATAGAGGGACTTTGTTTGTATATTTATTTTTAAGATTTTTAATTATTCTTTGTATGATAAGGGAATTTTTTCATTATAATATGCAGAATGTAATGTTATGTATATTATCATTATTTCTTTTGGTATTACCTAGTTTTGTTGAGAAAAAATTTAAAATAGATTTGCCTAGTACGTTGGAAATAATAATTTTTATTTTTATATTTGCAGCAGAAATTTTAGGAGAAATAAATAATTTTTATGGTAGTTTTCCTGGATGGGATACGATTTTACATACAATTAATGGCTTTTTATGTGCTAGTATTGGTTTTTCTTTAGTTTATTTATTAAATGAAAATTCTAAATATATTAAATTATCACCTATTTTCGTTGTATTGGTTTCTTTTTGTTTTTCAATGACAGTTGGTGTAGTTTGGGAATTTTTTGAATATGGAATGGATGTTGTTTTTAAAACTGATATGCAAAAGGATCGTTATATTTCTAATTTGGTAACTGTTGAGCTGGATCCAGATAAAAGTAATAATACTGTTTCTATTAATGGAATAGATTATACAATTTTATATGATAAGAATAATAATAAATTAGTTCAACTTGATGGTTATTTAGATATTGGATTACATGATACTATGAAGGATTTATTGGTTAATTTTATTGGTGCAGTTGTTTATAGTTTATTTGGTTATTTATATATAAAAGATCATGAAAAGCATAAATTGGCAGGACATTTTATTACAAAAAGGAGAGAGGAAAATTAGCGTAGTAGAATATTTTTAGTAGTTATGATAATTATTACGTGGTGATTATATGAAAAAAAAATATGATTTGAAACTTATTTATGACTATATTTGGGGAAATGATATTAATGAATATAGTGTTGATGAGTTAGAAGATGATTATAGTTTTATGCTTCAAGTTATGGAATGTTCTAAAGATAAAAGGTTATATGAACTTTGTTCTGATAGAGTTAGATGTAATTATGAATTTGTAAAAAATATTATATTTTTATTTAAAAATGATTTGGAGTTTGTTACTGATGTAGCTAGAACATATATTGATTCTTTAAGTGATGTTGAAAAAGAGCAAGATATACATTATTTTGAAATTAATGTAATTATGTCTCAACTATATAATAATACTATTAATGAATTTGTTTTAGTTTCAGCAACATTGTATGAGTATGAACGTCAAAGAGCAATGGCATGCTTGAATGCATTTGAAGATAGGACTATGGTTGATGATAGTAGAAATGGTTTTATTGTGAGTGCTGTTGAATATGAGGAGAGTCCAATTATTATTAATTTTATTGCTAAAAAGATGATTAGCGAGGCAATATATGGAAGGTCTTATGATTATTTAGAGCGATTAATTCATTCTAATTTTAAAAGTATAGAGCAGTTTGATAAATATGGTGGATTAAATTTTATACAAGATTGTATTAATAATTATGATAAATCTTTAGCATCTTATGCTTTTGAAGCAGGTAATTATTTAGAATTTGAAAAAACATTTAGTTCAATATTGAGACGTGTTGCCAATATAAAATGTAATTGGCCTTTATATATGGATAGAGTAAACGAGTGGCGTGTTAATATGCTTTATTGTAAAACAACGGATTTTATGATTAATAATTATTGTTATGGAAATTTATCATATGATGATATAGTGTCATATGTGGCTAATAGGCTTAATGTTTCTGAAGTTTTCGAGAAATTTGAACCTGAGTTTTCTATGTATGATCCTGCAAAATTTAAGGTGCTTAGTAGTAAGGATGTTTTAATTTTAAATGCAGCAGTTAATTTTGCGACTAAATTATTTGAAAGTGATGTAATTATTGATGATTATGATGATGATACTTTGGATGCTTATAATAATGGATATGATAGTAAGGAAAAGTTATCTCATAATGCTTCTGATATAGTTAAATTTCAGTTATTAGATCAGAATAAAAATACAATTAAATAACTAAAAATTATTTATTTGCTTTTTAGAAGAACGGAGAATTTTGATGGATAAGTTTAAATATATTAAAAGAGCTAGTATCTTTGGTGTACTAGGTAATTTGTTTTTACTTTTAATTAAGGGAAGTATTGGTTTTTTTACTAATAGTCAGGCAATGATTGCTGATGCATTTAATAGTGCATCAGATGTTTTTTCATCTGTTATGACATTTATTGGAAATAAGGTTGCTTCAAGACCATGTGATGAAGATCATAATTTGGGACATGGAAAGGCAGAATATATTTATTCATTACTTATTAGTATTACAATGATGTTGTTATCTTATCAGGTTATAAAAAGTTCTATATTATCATTAATCAATAATGAGAAGTTTAATTTTTCTATATGGTTAATAGTTGTTTGTATTATTACATTAATTGTAAAGATTTCTCTTTTTATTTATACTCATGTACTTTGTAAAAAATATGATAATTTATTACTAATGGCTAATTCTAAAGATCATTTTAATGATTGTTTAATAACTTCTTTAAATTTAATATCTTGTTTACTTAGTCTTAAAGGAATTCTTTTTATTGATGGTATTGTTGGAATAGTTATATCATTATGGATATTTTATACAGCTTGTAAAATATTTGTTGAAAGTTATGATGTTTTAATGGATAAATCAATTTCAAGTGAAACAAGAGAAGAAGTTTATAAACTTATTAAGATGCATGATGAAGTAAAAAATATTACACATTTTAATGCTACTCCTGTTGGATATCAATATCAAATTTCTTTTACAATATTTGTTGATGGTAATATGTCAACTTTTGATAGTCATAAAATTGCTAATGATTTAGAGAAGGAAATTAATAATCAATTTTCCGATATATATTTAACTGTTATTCATGTTAATCCTATAGAAGTTGAAAAAAATTAATGAAATGTTTTGTTATATATATGTTATAATATTAGCAGCAAGGGGAGAAAAATATGAATGAAGAATTTGATTTAAAAAATAAGCGAATTAGTATTTTGGAAAACTATGGAGAAAATTTTCAAACTAAAGATTATATAACTAATCCAGCAATTGGAAGAGATGAGCAAATTAAACAATTAATTTTAATATTGTTAACACCTGATAAATCGGCTGTTTTGTTAGGTAAACCTGGTGTTGGTAAAACGGCTATTGTTGAAGGCCTTGCTTATCGTATACAAAAGGGATTGGTTCCTGATAAATTGAAAG
>CALVIF010000038.1 GCA_944329395.1 uncultured Bacilli bacterium
GCTAGAATTAAAAGTTAGGTTTTATGAGCAGTATCGGATATTTAATTCACAAGGTATGTAAAATATTAAGTATTAAATCAACGACAAAATATTATAAAACCCCAATTGAGTATAGAACTCAACTAGGGTTTAAGTAGTTCTTTTTTACTATCTAATTTTTATTGACAAGTTCAACTTATCTTCTTTATTTTTCCCATAAATTATTTGGATATTCGCCATCTTTTACTAATTTTTCTAGTGCTTCTTTTACTTGTTGAGCGTCTTCTTTATATGTTACTCCATACCATGTTGCTGTTGTTTTTAATACTTTAGCAGTGGCATAGTTTTCTTCTATGGCTTTAAATAAAACATCTGGTATTAAATACTCACATTTTTCAAGATTGTCTTTGTTTTCATCTAAAAATTGGGAAAAATGATTTTCTATAAATTCAAATATACTTGGGGTAAATAATAGCATATTCATTGAAACTGTATCTTCTTCAAAAACTTCAAATGGTTCTTTATTGTTTAGTGGTGTTGCTATAATTTTATCTTTGACTCTTTCTATTGAACTTTCTATAAGTTTTGTAAGATATGAGTCTTTTACTTTACATACGCCTCTTTTTACAGCTCCATTTTCAGTTATTGTATTTTTTACTTGATAACCAACCATAGCATATTTGTGAGGAACTTCATCATGATTATTTTTTAAAAATTCAGCTGCTTTAATATAAGCATCTCTTCCATAAAAATCATCTGCATTTATTATCATAAATGGTGTTTTAACATTATTTTTACAGCAAAGAATAGCATGAGCTGTTCCTAAGGGTTTTATTCTTGTTTCGGGTATATTATATCCTTTTGGTAAATTATCATTTTTTTGAAAACAGTATTCAACATTTATATATGGTTCTACTCTGCTTCCAATTGTTTCTTTAAATAGTTCATAATTTTCTTCTTTAATTAAAAATACTATTTTGTTAAAACCTGCCTTTATAGCATCATATACCGAATAATCGATTATGAACTCTCCATTTGGTCCTAGGGGTTCTATTTGCTTTAAACCACCAAATCTGCTTCCCATTCCAGCAGCTAGTATTACTAACGTTAGATCTTTATTCATATTTTATCTCCATTTCTTATATTTTTTAGCCATCAAGTATTTTTATGTTTGTTATTTTAATTTTGTTTTTAATATTTTACTTATAACACCTTCTTTTGTATATTTATAATTATCTATTTTATTAAACTTTTGATAATTTTTTATGATTTTTCATTAATTTTTTTATTCCGTGTGGGTGTTTAAATGCTACACTAACTAGTGAATTTGTTACTTCAATTACTTTTCCAGTACCGAATGTTTCATGGTAAACTATATCACCAACATTAAAGTTAACATTCTCTTCGTGAAACATTTCTTCTAATTCTATTTTTTCTTCTTTTTTAGTTTTTTCAATTTGAGTGTTTGTCTCTAATAAATCGGGATTAATTTCATTAATAAATCTACTTATAGGATTTATTTGTTCATTTCCAAATAGTGTTCTTCTTCTTGCATTGATTAGGTGTAAATCATCTTTTGCTCTAGTAATAGCTACATAGCATAAACGTCTTTCTTCTTCTAATTCACTGTTATCCATAAGTGAATTCATGTGTGGGAATATACCTTCTTCCATTCCTACAACAAATACATGATCAAATTCCAAACCTTTTACAGAGTGAACTGTCATTAAATTAATACGATTTGGATCATCCTTATATTCTTCAACATCGCTTATTAAACTAATTTCTAATAGGAACTCTTCTAAAGAAACAGAACCTTCTCTTTCTTCAAAGGACTTTGTAATAGATTTAAATTCCTCTAAGTTTTCTAATCGTACTTCTGCTTCAAGGCTTTTTTCACTTTCTAAGTCAGCTTTTAGACCAGAGGCATCTAAAACTTTATCAATTAATTCTGTTAAGGTTAATTCTTGTGAAATAAGTTTTAATTTTTCAATTATTTTTTTAAATTCTAACTCTTTTCCAGAACTAATAGCTTCATAAATACTAGTTCCATTTAAATCGGCTTTTTCAGTTAAATTATCAATAGTTTTTAAACCTATTCCTCTTTTTGGAGTATTGATTACTCTAAGTAAACTAACATTATCTTTTGAATTATGAATTAATCTTAAATATGCTATTAAATCTTTTATTTCTTTTCGTGAGTAAAAATAAAAGCTACCAATTACTTTATAAGGAAGATTTTCTTTTAACATTTCTTCTTCTATTACACGTGATTGTGCATTGGTTCTGTATAATACAGCTATATCTTTATATTCAACTCCTCTATTAATTAATTCTTTAACTTTTCTAATTATATATTGAGCTTCATCTTTCTCATTATATGCTCGATAGTATTTAATTTTTTCACCTTTACCGCGTGATGTCCATAAATTTTTATCTTTTCGTTGTTTATTATTTTTTATTACTTGATTAGCTGCATCTAAGATATTACTTGTTGAACGATAATTTTCTTCTAATAAGATTATTTTAGCATCCTTGTAGTCATTTTCAAAATTTAAAATATTTTTATAATTTGCACCTCTAAAACTGTAAATACTTTGAGAATCGTCGCCTACACATGTTATATTTCTATTTTTTTGACTAATCATTTTGGTTAAAATATATTGTGCTTCATTAGTATCTTGATACTCATCAACTAAAATATATTTATATAAATTTTGATATCTTTCTAAAATATCAGGATTTGTTTTAAATAATTTAATTGGTAAAAGTAATAAATCGTCAAAATCAACTGAGTTGTTTTTAGTTAATTTTTCTTCATATTTTTCATAGACTTGGTAAATTAGTTTTTCATATTCACTAATAGCATACTTTTCATAATTTTGAGGTGATATCATTTCGTTTTTACAGCTACTTATTTTATTTCTAATAGCCCGTGGATTATATATTTTGGGATCACAATTCATATCCTTTAAAATTTTTTTTACTACTGTTAGTGAATCATCACTATCCATTATTACGAAATTTGCTTCATATCCTAATGCTTTAAAATTTTCTCGTAGTAATTTTAGTCCAAAACTATGAAATGTTGATACTTGAATATCTTTAGAAATATCTCCTATTAATGAAAATAATCTATCTTTCATTTCTTTAGCTGCTTTATTAGTAAAAGTAATAGCTAAAATATTGTATGGTTTAGCATAATTTTCTTCTATTAAATATGCAATTTTAGTAGTTAATGTTTTTGTCTTTCCAGCTCCTGCTCCTGCAATAATAAGGAGTGGACCATTGTTGTATAAAACTGCTTCTTTTTGTTTATCATTTAAATTATCTATATTCATTTTCTACCTACTTCCTATTTATTATTATAGCTTAATTTTTCTTTAGACGCAAATTAGAAGTAGAAAAGATTTATTATAATAAAAAAAGTGTAAGATTATCTTACACTTGAATATAGTTGCTGTAACTCATGAAATTTATTTTCTTCATTTTCAATTTTTATTTGGCTATTTCTTTCTATTTGCTCTTTTTTTCTTTGTGATTTCAATATACTTAATAGTAATTTATAGTCTTCTAATGTTAATAAGTCTTCTTGAGAATTAACTTTTTCGGCAATTTGTTGAACTGTTATAGTTGGAGATGTTACTTTAACAATAGATGGTGCTGGAATTTGACGATAGTTCTTTTCTTTTTCGACTTTCTTAGGTGTTTTATTATTTCCTATTACTATTGCTGGGGGTTGTATTTGACGATATGGTTTTTCTTCAATGGCTTTTCTTATAAATTGTTGTTCAGGAATTGGTCTAATTGGCATTTCAATAGGAGAAAACTCTTGTTCTAAAATTGGTACTTGTTCCTTTATTACATCTTTTTTTATTGTTTGTTTTTTGATAAAGGCTGGTTTTATAATTTTATAAATTCCTAAATAAATAATCCAAAGAATAAAAACTGTACTAGATAATTCTATTAAGGCTTGAGCATTTAAACTGCCATATACTGAACTTTGGGTAAAAACATCTAGTTGTTCTTCTTTTATAATATTTAAAATTAAGATTAACAAATAAGTTATAATACAGTATACTGTTACGTTAATATTTCTCATTAATTTTGATACTTTATTATTAAGTATACTAGTCCACATTATGATGTTTGTTATAATTATTGCAGCTAAATATACTGCAAGATTAGGAAAATATATGACAATGAATAAGTTATTCATCATATAATCAAACATATTACTTAAGTTTACATGATTTAAATACACTATTGTTCCAAGTATTATTAGATATATTATGAGAAAAATTATTTTAATAGTTTGACTTTTTTTCTTACTGGTCGATGTTAAAACATAACCAATGAATAATAACACTATAAAAACTAAAATATATATTTTGGATGATTTAATCATTTCATATAAAATACCTATTTTGTCTGTAAGTGACATTTGTGTCATAATTTTCCCCCCCTTAAATTTTATTCTTTTATTGTTCTATTACATCTTGAAGCTCTGCAATATAGATTGTTTGTGTTTTTGAATCGTTATTCGTACAAGTAACTAGTGTTAATGTTGTTTTATCATAATCACGATAAATTGCTATAGTTCCAGTTTTTGGTTGTGTATATATATTAACAATTTTATAAATATATTTTTTGTTTTTGTATGTTATATAAGCCTCATCATTTTTTTCTAATTTATATAAATCATTAAAAAATGCTTTCCAACCAGTACCGGAATGGCCGGCTAAGATAAAATTACCTTTTTCAACATCAGGATATGTTGATCCTTTAACAACTAAGATATTTTTCTCAACATCATTACCTTCTGAACGTTTGTCGAGAAAACCTTTTGTTAAGTTTATCTTAGGAATGTTTAAATATCCAATATATTCATTTGTAACTGGTCCTTCTTCAACTGCTGATTCTTCCCTTTCTATTCCATCTTCTTCTATATAAGCATTCAAATTGTTTGTATAGAAAACATTGGCAATATAATCATAAGCAATTATCTTTTTTGATTTTATATAGTTATAAGAAAGAAAGAATCCTCCGATTAGTATTGTTAGGGCAGAAATTGCTGCTAAAACACTAGGAGAAATTCTTCTTTCCTTTTTATTATTATTTATGTGCATATTTATAGATGAATGTTACAGTTGAACCAATTATGATAAGTCCAATAATAGTCATTATAATTGAACTATTTGCTGCAGTATCAGGAACTTCTACTATTGGATAATTATAAAAGTTTACTTGATATGATTGATGATCTTCATCGATTGTAAATTTTATTGTATCGTTTACTTTTTGATATCCTTCAGGAGCTTTTTCTTCTGATACTGTATATGTACCATTAGGTAAATTAGTTAAAACATATGATTCTTTTGTTGTTGTAAATCTAGCTACTTCTTCACCTTTTTCATTTCTTACTACTAATACTGCTCCAGCTAGAGGTTTTCCTGTTGATTTATCAATTTTAGTAATTGTAACAACACTTGTTTTAGGTTCATTATTAACTTTTATAACAATATTTTTATTTTCATCAGTAATTGTAAACATTATTGGCTTAGTAATTTTTTTATAACCAGTTGGAGCTTTAGTTTCTTCAATTATGTATGTACCATTGCTCAAATTTCTAATTACATGAGCATTAGTTGTTGATGTCCAACTTGAGATTATATTTCCTCTAGCATCTTTTAATACTAATTCTGCACCAGCTAAAGGTTGATCTGTTGTTTTATCTACTTTTACAATTGTTACTTTTGATGATTCAACATTTAAGTCAATTGTATCAGTTACGGTTTCTTTTGTTGGTTGTAATATTGCTGGTAATACATTTTGTACTGATGAATCAGTTGGTTTATATTCATATACTTTGTTAATAGTTGCATCGGCAGAAACAGTTACTTTTATACTTTCTTCAACTTTATTAATTTTTAATACTGGAACTTTTACAATAAATTTTTCTGAAGCTTCAAAAATATTTTTTTCAGTTCCATCAACATTAGTTACTATAATATTATTTGATACTTTAACTGTATAAGTAGAAATATTTGTACCATTTACAGAAATTGGTTCTGATACATAATATTTTTTATCTGATGATAATTTCATGTCTTTTGAACTAGTATTTACATCTAAGGTTGTTTTTTCATAACCTTTTTCTTTAGCTTCTTTAGCCTTCATAACTAAATCTTTAATGTATTTTCTAATTCCATGTGGATCTTCTGCATTAACTTTAAAATCTGATCCTAAATTTCCACTACCTGTAGTATCATCTAAATACCACCAAATTGCTGTTTGAGTAATATAATAATCTTTCATATTATCTCCAGTAATACTTTTGTGTGGATAACCATTTTGAATTAGATATGCAAATCCAGCGTCAAGTTCTCCTACTAGTGTTACTGTTATATTTTCAGCTGATGCTTTTGATCTATCTAGACAATATACAAACTCACCTGAAGTTGTAACTTTAGTTTTAAATCCAACACCTGCTAGATAGTCATCTACTTGTTCTCCATTTCCTAATGTAATATTTTGTGGTACAGCATTAACGTTAATCGCATCTCCTAAAAATAAAACGCTTATTAACATTAAGCTAAAAAATAATTTTGCTTTTTTTAATATTTTTCTCATTTTTATCCCCCTCACTTAATGTGGCTATATTATAGCATATATTATCAAAAAATGCAAGTTTTAGCTATTATGGATAGTGTAAAAATTATTTGGGATAAAACATTTGATATAGATAACTATATTAATTTTATATAAAATAAAAAAAGAAAATCAAATTTATTATAAATTTAACTTTTTTAATTATTTGCCCCAAAACTATTTACATTAACACTTTCTATTGTTTTAAAGATTTTCTTGCTTCCTCTTCTGCCGCCGCTCTTGCAGCTTCTTTAGCAGCATCTATTGCAGCCATCGCTCCGGCAACACTTGCTAAAAACGAAGAAACAGCTGTCTGTGCACTAGAAACATCTTTTTGAACATTAACTGATATATCATCCAAATTTTTATTTCCAGCTACTATACAATCAGAAAAATTAGATAAATATGCTTGGGGATTAACTCCATATACTATTTCCTCTTGATTAGCATTTAAACTTCCATTAGTCATAACTTTACACCCTCTAATTTCTACCAAAATTTAAATTTGTTATTAAAACTATCACTTTTTGTTGTTGAACTTACACCGCCATCACTAGAAGGTGCAACAACAAAACCAATAAAATCAGATACTTGCCCAAATGTACTTGTAGACACTCTCCAGTCACCATTACTATATCTATTAATAGCTTCCGAAACATTATAAACTTTCTTAGCGGAATCATTACACGTCTCTATTGCACTATTAATAGCTTTAGTCGCATCAGACTTATCAAAGCCAGAAGGAACCGCAACAGGATACGGAAAAGAAGCCGCATAATCAACCACTGCTTGATAAGCAGCATCAACTTCACTCCTCATCTCATCAAGTTGCGCACAAACATCATTTCGCAAATAATTACAAACTTGAGCAACCTCATCAGTTTTAGTAGACAAACTTTGACCACTAATACCAAAGTTCATAAATATAGATGCCTTTTCACCAAAAAAATCATATATTTTAGAAAAAAAGTTATCTTTTGAAGAAGAAACATATTCCAATTCCAAATAATTATATAATCCTTCTTTTGTACTGATTAAAGATGAATCAATTTTCTCCCAGTTAACTAGTTTTTTACCAGTATTAGGATCAACAACTACAACAGGCTTATAATATTCGTAACCTTCAATAGGTAACTCTCTACCTGCCATATAATCATATATTCCATTCTTAAAAAAATTAGAATTAATCGCTATATGATCATAATTCTTAGGTTCAACACGTATAACATTAAGACCAGCATCAATATATGGTTGATATTTATCTGTCCCTTTCCATACTGGATCAAAAGTAAATAATATCGTTTCATTTTCTTGAAGCAATCCCTTCATTTCTTCCGTTAAAAGCCTATCAGAACAATAATACGTTTTCTGCGAATAATCATCTATAAAAAATACTACTTGTGGTTCTATATTTGGATTTCTTCTAATATTTTCAACAACTACATCAAATCCCCCAAAACCACCTTTGCTAAAACCACTACCGGAAACAGTCAAATTTGTAATACCATATTCTTCTCGCACTTTTTCAATAATATCATTGGTATTACCACCCCAGTCAGCATTCCACGGCATAGAAGGCATAATTACTATAGAGTCACCACCATTTTTTAACAAAGCATCAATTGGACCATAATTACCTTTAGAATGATATCCACTATACCAATCCGCCCTTTCACCTCCACCATATGTATAAGTAAATATAGGCGTATCTGCGTTAACATTTTCGGGCACATATATAGAATATCCCACATTACCTTCATAATTATGATAACTTATAGTTCCACCAGCTTGTGATTGATATGACATAAACAACCTCCTTATTATAATTTATAAATTCACACTACTTAGTTTTATCATTATTAAAAAACTTAATAACAAAACCAATAAAATCTGACAATTGACTAATAGTTCTAGATGAAATATTTCAGTTTCCATTATCAGATCTCATAATTGCACTAATAATACCAAATTTATCAAAACTAGAAGGAATTACAACACTATACGAAGAAAAAGCCGCATAATCATATATACTATTTTAAAAAAAATATTTCTTATTGCCAAATGATTATCATCATTACATTTCACTTTTATAATATTTAAAATAGCTCTAGCAAACGTCTTTGTAGCAACCAAACTTTTATTTTCATACGTAAAAAAGTATTATTTTTTTAATAATTTATCCACTATCGTTTGTTTCAACAACATTTCCCATAAATATCATCAAAACTAACCAATATAGTAACCCTTCCAAATAGATTAGAAATACTATTATAAATTAATTATATCACGTATTTTTATAAAAAAAACTGATAGTGTAAAATTATTTGGAATAACGTAGATTTTTATTTGGAATAAAACATCTGATATAGATAACTATATTAATCTTATTAATGCCCTAGATAATTTCAATTATTCCTTTATGATTAATGTTATTGAATCATATTTTGAATATATTGATAATATCTTCTTTAATTCTAATTATCGTAAAAAATATTGTACTTCAAAAATTTTCTCCCAAAGAACTATTCTTAATTTATTTGGTAAAATAGCCTTCAAACGACGATATTACTATAATAAAAAAGATAATAATAAAGATATTAGAAATATGTATTTTAATAATTTTAGAAGCAAAGAAATTACGATGAATCATTCATCTGCTTACTACAAAGAATATAACGATCAATATAATAAAATTAATTTTAATAAACCATTTCATTTTGATAATTATATTAACTTTATATAAAATAAAAAAGAAAATCAAATTTATTATAAATTTAACTTTCTTAATTATTATCCCCAAAACTATTTACATTAACCTATTATTAAGCTTCATATTTAACATTAGAAATAATTTTATCATTAATATCAAAAATTGTAAATTCCTTATTATTTATAAAAAGATAGCTCGGTAAAGTATTACTGCGTGGTTTAGAAATAGAGCCTGGATTTATAAAAAGATTAGATTCTATTCTTTTTATAAAAGGAACATGATAATGACCAAAAATTAAAATACTTTCTTTTAATAGCCAATTTTTATCATTATAAGTATGACCATGTGTTATAAAAATATTATCTTCTATATTAACAACTTGATCATCTTCAATTGCAAATGGTTCTTTACTTATATTAACTAAAAAATCACAATTTCCTTTTAGACACATTAAATTATTTTTAAAAGACTCTAAAAATCCCCTCACATATTCTTGGTCATATTCTTCTTCATAATCTCCCCAATATAAATCACCTAAAACAATTAATTTTTGACATTTTAATTCATGATATCTATTTCTTATTTTTGATAAATTTGTTTTTATACCATGAATATCAGATATTACTATTGCACGCATACAAGATTCCTTTCTTCTACTTCTTTTATAATTATTTTAACACATTTTTTATTTTAGTTTTATTTTTTCTACTTTAACACGAAAAACTTTTTTACATATAATATTTTAGTAAGAAAGGAGATTTTATGAAAAGAAAAATTAATTTATTTATCATTTTTATAATATTATGTATCATTTTATTAGTTAGTGCTTTATTCTTAGATTTAAATAAAAATGATAATAAAAATACTAAAATTACTGTTGCTGAAGTTGCACATACAATTTTTTATGCTCCACAATATGTTGCAATTGAAAATGGGTATTTTGAAGAATATGGTATTGATATTGAATTGATACTGGCAAGTGGTGCAGATAAAGTTACAGCAGCAGTTTTGTCTGGTGATGCAGATATAGGCTTTTCTGGTAGTGAAGCAACAATTTATGTTTATAATGGTGGAGAAAAAGATTATTTAAAAACATTTGCACAGTTAACACAAAAAGATGGATCATTTTTGGTATCAAGAAAGAAAATTAATAATTTTACGTTAGAAGATTTAAAGGGAAAAACTATTATTGCTGGTAGAGCTTATGGTATGCCAGAAATGACTCTTAATTATGCCTTAAAACAAAATGGAATTAATCCCAAAAAAGAAGTTATTTTAGATACATCTACTGCATTTGCTGCAATGAGTGGTGCATTTATTGGTGGCCAAGGAGATTTTGTTTCTTTATTTGAGCCTAATGCTTTAGAACTTGAAAAAAATGGTTATGGATATGTTGTTGCATCTATTGGTGAGATTGGTGGAGTTGTTCCATATACTTCTTATTCTGCTAGAATAAGTTATATTGAAGAAAATAAGGAATTAATTTCTAATTTTACTAAAGCTATTCAAAAAGGTCTTGACTATGTACATAATCATAGTGATAAAGAGGTTGCTGAGGTAATACTTAAACAATTTCCTAATACATCATTAAATGATTTAGAAAAAGTTATTGCTAGATATAGAAAAATTGAAGCTTGGCCATTAACAACATCTTTTAGTAAAGATTCATTTGATCATTTGCAAGATATAATGATTGATTATGGAGCAATTGATAAAAAGGTTGATTATAGTAAGTTGATTTATAATGAATAACAAGTTACTTACTGTTAATAATTTAGGTAAATTTTATTATAGTAAAAAAGATGAGGTTGAGGCAATTCATGATGTTAGTTTTGATGTATGTGAAAATGAGTTTATCTCAATTGTAGGACCAAGTGGATGTGGTAAATCAAGTATTTTATCAATACTTTGTAATTTAGAAAATAAAACTAGTGGGGAGATTACTTTTTATAAAGATTTAAAAATTGGTTATATGTTACAAGATGATTGTTTAATGTTTTGGAAAACTATTTTAGA
>CALVIF010000039.1 GCA_944329395.1 uncultured Bacilli bacterium
GGTCAGAAGTGGGTTTTTTATGATGGACCAATATATGCTAATGCTAAACCTGGTATTCATCATGTTTTTGCAAAGACTATTAAAGATGCTTTTTGTAAATATAAAACGATGCAGGGGTATAAAGTTCTTCGTAAGATTGGACTTGATACGCATGGATTGCCTATTGAAGTAAATGTTGAAAAAAAGCTTGGATTTAAGAATAAGTCTGATATTGAAAAATTTGGAATTGAAAATTTCTGTGCTAAATGTAATTGTGAAACTGCTACTAATATAGATGAAGTAAAAAAAGTTACTGATATGATGGGACAGTTTATTGATTGTGATCATCCATATGTCACTTGTGATAATGAATATATTGAAAGTGAATGGTGGATTATTAAAGAAATGGATAAAAAGGGATTAATTTATTATGGTAATAAAGTTTTGCCTTATTGTCCACGATGTGGTACAGAATTATCTTCTAATGAAGTAGCACAGGGTTATCAGCAAGATTCAGTTAATACGGTAATTGTTCCTTTTAAGAAAAAAGATGAAGATGTTTATTTTTTAGTATGGACAACAACACCTTGGACATTGATGGCAAATGTTGCATTATGTGTTAATCCTGATTTAGAGTATGTTTTAGTTGAATCTATGGGATATAAGTTCATTTTAGCAGAAAATTTGCTTGAAAAAGTTTTAGGTGAAGATGTTAAAGTTCTTGAAACTTATAAAGGTAGTGATTTAGTTGGAATAAAATATGAACAATTAATGCCTTTTGTAAATGTTGATGGTAAAGCTTTTGAGGTTGTTGCAGATAGTTATGTAACAGCAGAAGATGGAACAGGAATTGTTCATATGGCTCCAGCTTTTGGTGCTGATGATAACAATGTTTGTACTTTTAATAATATTGCGTTTGTTAATCCAGTAGGTAAGGATGGTTGCTATTTATGTGGTCCATGGGAAGGTAGACTAGTTACTGATAGTGATTTGGAAATAGAAATTATTAAATGGCTAAAAGAAAATGATAAATTGTTTAAAAAAATAAAACTAGTTCATGATTATCCACATTGTTGGAGATGTAAGTCACCACTTATCTATTATGCAAAACCTGCTTGGTATGTAAAGACAACTGCGGTTAAAGAAAAAATTATTAAGGCTAATCAAGAAATTAATTGGTATCCACAGTTTATAGGAACTAAAAGATTTGCAAATTGGTTGGACAATATGGTTGATTGGGGTATTTCTCGAAATAGATATTGGGGTTGTCCAATGCCTATTTGGACATGTGAATGTGGTCATAGAGAAGTAATTGGATCACTTTCAGAATTACAAGAAAAAATTGTAGAAGATGTTGATGTTAAAGAAATTGAATTGCATAGACCATATGTTGATGAATTACATATGAATTGCTCTTTATGTGGAAAAGTAATGAGTCGTGTAAAAGATGTAATGGATGTATGGTTTGATAGTGGTTCTATGCCTTATGCTCAGTGGCATTATCCATTTGAAAATAAGGAATTGTTTGAAGAACAATTTCCAGCGGATTTTATTGCAGAAGGTGTTGATCAAACACGTGGTTGGTTTTATGTTTTGTTAGTTATTTCAACAATTATTTCTGGTGAAAGTAGTTTTAAAAATGTTGTTGTTAATGATATGATGTTAGATGCTCATGGTAAAAAAATGAGTAAATCAACTGGTAATATTATTGATCCTATTGAGATAATGGAAAAATATGGAGCAGATACAATTAGATTTTATATGTGTTATGTTTCTCCTGTATGGACACCACTTAAGTTTAGTGAAGAAGGAGTTAAGGAAGTTTATTCTAAGTTTACGTCAACTTTTAAAAATTCTTATTCTTTCTTTGAAATGTATGCAAATGCAGATAATGTTGATCCAAGAGAATATAATATACCAGTTGAAAAGCGTGAACTTATTGATAGATGGTTACTTTCAAAATTGAATAAATTAATTAGAGATGTTAATCAAGCATATCAAGAATTTGATTTAAATAAAGTAGCAAAGTTAGTTATTCCATTTTTAAATGATGATTTATCTAATTGGTATATTAGAAGTAATAGAAGAAGATTTTGGGATAGCGAACTAACAGATAGTAAAAAGGCAGTTTATTTAACAACATATGAAGTACTTGTAGCATTATGTAAATTATGTGCACCAATTACACCATTTATGACTGAAGAAATTTATTGTAAATTAACTGGTGATGAGTCTGTTCATTTGGCTGATTTTCCGGTTGAAAATACTGATTTAATTAATGATTCTGTTGAAGAGAGAATGGATTTGGTTCGTGATATTTGTTCACTTGGTAGATTTGCAAGAGAAGAGGTTAATATAAAGGTTAGACAACCAATTAGTAGTTTGATTTTACCAAAAAGTGATCAAATAATTATTGGTGATTTAACTTCAGTAATTACTGAAGAGTTAAATGTAAAAAATATTATTTTTAAAGATGATATGACAGAGTATTTAGAGTATGTTGTTAAACCTAATTTTAAAGTTCTTGGTAAGACTTTAGGTTCAAAGATCAAGTCTTTACAAGAAGTGTTAAGTAAGCTTACAAGTAAAGAAATTGCTAAAATTAATGAAGATGGATTAACTATTCAATTAGATGGTGAAGATTTTACTTTGACAAATGAAATGGTACTTATTTCTTTAAAACAAAAGGATGGTTATGCTTCAAGTAGTAATAGTAAAACTTGTGTTGTTCTTGATACAGAATTAACAGAGGAATTGATTTTGGAAGGTTTAGCTAGAGAGTTTGTTCGTAAGGTTCAAAGTCTTAGAAAAGATGCTGATTTTGTAATTACTGATCATATTAAAGTATATTATAATGGTAATGATAATATTGATAAGATGTTTTCATTATATAAAGATTATGTTATGGGTGAAATACTTGGCGATGAATTAATTAAAGATATTAGTTTAATTAATGAATATGAACTTAATGATGAGAAAGTTTATATTAAAATTGAGCGAATTTAGTTTTCTAAATAAAAGTGAATTTTTGTTCACTTTTATTTTTTTTTATGATATGATTGTGTAAGATAAGGAAGGTGTAGTATGTTGAGATGTGTAAAACAAAATATTAAAGGATTTACAATAGTTGAAATATTGGCAGCGGTTATTATATTAGGTGTGCTTAGTTTAATTGCTATTGTAAGTGTAAGTTCTGTTTTAGATAGAGCAGAAGAAAATCATTATAAAACACAAAAAGATACACTTATTATGGCAGCTAAATCTTATGTTCAGGATAATAGAAATTTGTTACCTAAAAATGTAGGCGATTCACGAATTATTTCTTTAAAAGAATTACAAGATGCTAAATATATTGGGAAAGTTGTTGATAGAAGTAAGAAACCTTGTGATGAAGCAACAGTGACAATATTTAGATATTCAAAAAGTGATTACAGTTATAGTGCTTATTTAAAATGCGGGTCAAAGATTATTGGTAATGAATCGGGAGAAGTTGCTGGCCCTGTTATTAAGTTAAAGAGTAATAGTAATTATCAGGATCCATATTTTACTTATGAAATTTTAGAAAATGGTGAGAATGATGGAAAAATAATTTCTTATAATTATCAGATATATAAGGATACAGTTTTAGTTTATGATAGTGGTAGTATATCTGTAAGTAAGGCAGAAACAATTGATGAGAAAAAGGTTTCATTAAAAGAGTATGTTCCTGGAAGTTTTTCTATTGTTTTTACAGCTGTTAATCATTATGGTGGAACTACAACAGAAAAGATAAATAATAAAGAATATCAAGATCCAGATGGTCCTGAGTGTGGTGAAGTTACGCCTAAAAGAAATCAGTGGGATGGGCTTGATGAAGTTGTAATTTCAATAAAATGTGTTGATAGAAGTGGTAGTGGTTGTGCTAGAGATATTTTTACACAGCATTTTACAACTGATGCTGAAATCAACTCTATTACGATTGTTGATAATTTAGGTAATAAGACGTCTTGTTCTGTTGATACTTATATTGATATGACACCTCCTAATAAGCCAATTATTACAAATCCTTATGAGAATACTTGGTCTAATAGAGAGTATAAATTAACGCTTAAGTCAAGTGATGCAACATCTGGAATTGCTTATTATGAATATAGATATCCAAATTCAGCAAATGCTTCCGAAAGAGAATGGAAAATATACGATGATTCAAAAAGAAATGAAAGTTCATTAACTCCTGGAGAGTTTATTTATGAAACACCGCTTTTAACGAAGGAGAGAAACGAATATATAGAAATTAGAGCATGCGATCAAGCTGGAAATTGTTCTGATGCTGCTCAATCAATGATTAAGATTGATAAAACTTCACCTTCTGTTTCCAATTTGGTTAATAGTTCTAATGGAAATTGGGTAAATCAAAATGTTTCTTTATCATTTAATCAAAATGATACTGGTGGTAGTGGAATTTTAAGGGCTGAGTATAGTTATGATCAAACGACATGGCGCTCTGACTGGACAACTTCAGATTTAAAGGCTACAAATTTCAGTAGTGTTTGGTCATCGGATATTAATAAAACAGTTTATGTTAGAACTATAGATGAAGCTGGTAATGTTAGTTCATCTTTATCTACTACGATTAAAATTGACAAAACACCACCAACATGTTCTTTAAAACTAAGTGGAACATGGAATAATGCTGGCTTTTATTCAAGTAATGTTGTTGTATCTTTCTCTAATAAAAGTGATGATGGTGAAAGTGGTTTGATAGCGTTTGGTATGGGAACAAATGCTAGCCCGAATTATAATTCATCAACTCAGCAGACTCAAGGTGCAACAAATGGAATTACATGGTATGGTTATGTAAAAGATGGTGCTGGTAATACTAATGTGTGCAATTCCGGTAGTTTTAAGGTTTTGTTGAAACCTCCTGTTATTACATTTAACCTTAGTGGTGCAACATCAATAGCTACGTGTACTGATGGTAATACTGGTCAATTTATACAACAATTTACAAAGAACATTTCAAATTCTGATTTAACACATTATGTTACTTGTAGCAATTCTGCTGGACAGACAACATCAAACTCCTATACATATAAAGCTGTGTACGTTTGTAATAAAAATTGTACAAGTTGTGATACATGCCATGGTAGTTGTTGTGGTGGAACTAAACCTTGTAGAACTTGTGCATATTCTTGCAATTGTCATGATTACTGCTGTGGTGGATATTACAATTATACAATGTAGAAAGGAAGCATATATATGAAAAAACATAAATATTTAATTGGAATTATTATTATGATAATTGGTTTATTTTTAATTTCATTTGGAGTTATTTATAGTTTAAATAATAAAAATGAACCCAAATATTATGATTCCTTATTTGATCTTGCTGATGATATGTACGAAGATGAATCTTATTTGAAATTACCTAGAAATGATAAGGGTTTATATTATATGACAATTGGTGAATTTAAAAAACGAAATTATAATACTAATATTATTGATTTGACGTGTGATGATAATTTTGGAATTATATATTTTGATGTTGAGAATAAAGAAAATTATAATGATAATCCAATATATGTAGTAAATCATTGTAAACCAGAGAATGATTCTAATACTTCACTAATTGAAATTGCTAATGATATATATGAGAAAAATGAATACACTAATTTGCCAATGGACGATTATGGAGGATACTATATGACTATTGGTGAATATAAATTGAGAGGATATAATTTAGATTTAATAGATACAACTTGTTCTAATGATTCTCAGCTTATATATTTTGATATTGCTAATAAAGATAAATATGATGAGGGGGCTACACCTGTATTCGTATTTGATAATTGCAAATAATTTTAGTATTAGTAGGTATTCTTTTTGATATAAATTTAGGATAATAATTTTAAAAAATAATAGAAATGGTTTTATATCATTTCTATTATTTTTATTATTTAAATAATCATATATTTTATTCTTTGTTATTATACTTGATGTATATTATAAGTTATAGTAAAATTAAGTAGATATAATTATTTTATTAGTAAGAGGTGTTTTGATGAGTAGAATGGTGGCTTTAGTTACTGGTAGTAATCGTGGTATTGGTAAAAGTTGCATAATTGAGTTTGCAAAATCTAATATAGATGTTGTTATTAATTATTGTCATCATGAGATGGAAGCATTAGAGCTTGAGAGGTATATTAAAGAAAACTTTGGAGTTAGGGTTTTGACTATTAAATGTGATGTTTCTAAAGAGGATGAAGTTGAGAAGATGGTCAATACTATCATTGATAATTTTGGAAGAATTGATATTTTAGTTAATAATGCTAGTGTTTGTCGTGATAGTTTATTTTTTGATAAGAGTATTAGGGATTTTAAAAGAATAATTGATGTTAACTTAATTGGTACTTATTTATGTAGTAAATATGTTGGAAAAATTATGCTTGAAAATAAAACTGGTAGAATAATTAATATATCATCTTCTAATGCTTTGGATACTTTTTATCCAGAAAGTTGTGATTATGATGCTAGTAAGGCTGGTGTTATTTCACTTACTCACAATTTAGCAAGAGAGCTTGCTCCTTATGTGCTTGTAAATTGTGTTTGTCCTGGTTGGGTTAAAACGGATATGAATAAGGAATTATCAATTGAGCAAATACAGGAGGAAAAGAAGAAAATATTATTAGGAAGATTTGCTGAGCCAATTGAGATTGCTAGAGTTGTTTTATTTTTAGCTAGTCCGAGAGCTAATTATATTAATGATTCAATAATTAGAGTTGATGGTGGAAGATATAATGGATAGGGTGATTTTATGTATAATGATTTAGGTATTTCTGAAGATATTGTTGATTTAGTAGAAAAATGTGAAAAAGATTGTTATGACGAATTTAAAAAAATTGATGAGAATTGTTTTTTTAATAGTCTTAAAGTTTTGAATAGTTTTCATAAAAATAAGGTTTCTGAGGTACATTTTAATGAAACAACTGGATATGGATATAATGATATTGGAAGAGATGTAATTGAAGATGTTTTTAAAGATGTTTTGGGTGCAGAAAATACTTTAGTACGTGGGCAATTTATTTCTGGAAGTCATGCTTTGACTGTTTGTTTTATGGCTTTGCTTCGACCTGGAGATTTACTTTTAAGTATTTGTGGAAAGCCTTATGATACGCTTGATGAAGTTATTGGTATAAGGGACAATGCTAGTTCTTTAAAAAGTTTTGGTATTAGCTATGATCAAATTGATTTAATAAATGATGATTTTGATTATGAAAAGATAGAAAAATATATAATGGAACATAAAGTTAAAGTTGTTGAGATTCAAAGAAGTAAAGGATATTCTACTAGAAAAAGTTTAGATCTTGATAAGTTAAGAAAAGTTATAAAAATAATAAAGGATATTGATAAAGAAGTTATTATAATGGTTGATAATTGTTATTGTGAGTTTGTTAGTAAATCTGAACCATTAAGTGTTGGCGCAGATGTTATTGTTGGTTCGCTTATTAAAAATTTGGGTGGTGGAATTGCTCCTAATGGTGCTTATATTGCTGGACGAGATGATTTGGTGGAGTTGTGTGCTGAGAGATTAACGGTTCCAGGTTGTGGTAAAGAAGTTGGGCCTAGCTTAGGAATTAATAAGCAAATATTACAGGGATTATTTATGGCACCATCTGTTATTGCTTCCTCTTTAAAAACGGCTGTTTTAGCGAGTCGAGTAATGGAAGAGTTAGGATATGATGTTGAACCTAGATATAATGATGAACGTGTTGATATAGTTCAAAATATAATTTTTAGAGATCCTCAGAAGTTGATTTTATTTACTCAGGGAATTCAGGAGGCCTCTGCGATTGATTCTTTTGTTTCGGCACAACCGTCTGATATGCCTGGATATGATAGTAAAGTTATTATGGCTAGTGGGTCTTTTACACAGGGGTCTTCTATTGAATTATCATGTGATGGTCCGCTTCGTGAACCATATATAGCATATATGCAGGGGTCACTTACTTATGCATATGGAAAATTAGGGGTAATGAGAGCTGTTACTAAGCTTTTAAATAATAGGTAGGTGATATTTAATGTTATTATATGAGTTTTTTGAAAAAATAGCAGTTTATGAAGGACTTGAAGATTTTATTTTAGTTTTTTTGATTGTTGTTTCTGTTTTTGTTATTTTTGCTTTAATTTCTTATTTATTAGTTGTTATAGGTAAATGGAAAATTTTTAAAAAAGCTGGTGTTGCAGGTTGGAAGTCATTCATTCCAATTTATAATACTTATTTATTTTGCCAGATTTGTGGTATAAATACTACTTGGGTTTGGATTTCATTAATTTGCTTTTTTGTTAGTATAACAATTCCTTTATTATCTTTTATTTCAAGTGTTTTATCATTATATTTTGTTATATTACAAGCAGTTAGTTTATCTAAGAGTTTTGGTAAAAGTGAAGCATTTGCGATAGGATTAATATTTTTATCACCAATATTTTATTTGATTCTTGGATGTGGAAAGAGTAAATATATTGGTCCAATTGCAATGAATGATATCTTTTTTAAAGAAAATAAAGATAATGTAGTAAATGAGAAACAATCTGTTAATAATTTTTCTAATGATACTACAGCAGTTGGGAATGCAAGATTTTGTTCTCAGTGTGGTGTAGAAATTGATGTTAATGATTTGTTTTGTTATAATTGTGGTCATAAGTGTAAATAGAATATTTAGGTAATATTCTATTTTTTTTTTAATATAATTTATTAGATTGAGGAGGAAATCATATTATGAATAAACAAAATTTATGGTTTTTAGCGTTATTTAGTTTAATATTAGTTTTAAGTGTATATTATATTACAATGCCTAATGATTTATTGCTTTCTACTACTAAAGAAGAAATTCCTACAAACATAGTTGACGATGGAAAGGTAGAACAGGTTTCTTCTTTAGTTGCAATGCGTGTTAGTTTGGAAGAGGAAAGACAAAATGAAATGGATACTTTACAAGAACAATTGACTAGTGAGTCAGCAAGTAGTGAAGAAAAAAATAATGCTTATGAGAAATTAAAATATTTAAATGAATTGCAGGGTAAGGAAGAAAAGTATGAAAAAGCAATAAAAAAGGAATATGGTGTTGATAGTTTTGTAAAAATTGACAATAGTAACATAAATATTGTTTGTATTTCTGAGAATCATGATAGTACTTTAGCAAATAATATTATGAGATTAGTTCAAAGCGATTATAAGAATAAAATGTATATAACTGTTAAATTTCAAAAAAGCTAAGCACAAAAATATCTTTTTTTCATAGACTACTTTAGGTGAAGAAAATGACTAGTAAAATTTTAACGACTAGAGAAAAAAAAGTTTTTGAGCTTTTAGTTAATAATATGAGTACTAAGGACATTGCGGATGAGTTAAAGATAAGTGAGAAAACTGTTCGCAATCATATTTCAAATGTTATACAAAAGCTTGGAGTAAATGGTAGAGCCTGTGCTGTTGTCGAGTTATTAAGATTAAAGGAAATATCATTATAAAAAGCGTGCTAAAATAGTACGCTTTTTCATATATTGCTATAGGTGATATATTGTGGTTAGAACAAAAGCTTTGAGAAAAATATTTATTGCTACTTTATCTTTATTTATTTTACTTTTTGTAATAACAGTTACGTCTCATGAAGATATTGCGGTGGTAAAGACAAATTTAGAAATTGAGGATATTGCTGGTATAAACATTGATAGTATTTATTTATTAAATGATAGGGGGTTACTTGTAAAAAGTAAGATTTTATTAAGCGACTTGAGTGAAAAAGAAAAAATTGCTAGTATTATAAATAATTTAACTGTTGGAAATTCTAATACAATGGTTGATGGTCTTCATGGAGTAATTCCTAGTGATGTTGTGATTAGAGATATTATTGTTGGTAATAAAATTGTAACAATAGATTTTTCGAAAGAAATATTAAATGTTGATAGAGCAAATGAAAAGAAAATGATTAGTGCAATAGTTTATAGTATAATGGATTTAAATTGTTATGATGGGGTTAGTATTTTAGTTGAAGGTCAAAATTTTGATAAATTACCTAATTCTGGTGAAAAGATACCTTTAATTTTAGATAAAGGTTTTGGTATTAATGAACAATATGATATTACATCGAGAAATGATATAAATAAAGTAGTTATTTACTATTTGGAAAATATTGATAATAATATTTATTACGTACCTGTAACTAAATATTTAAATGATGATCGAGATAAAATTAAGATAATAGTTGAAGAGTTGTCTTCTAGCTATATTTATGAGAGTAATTTAATGAGTTTTTTAAATAGCAATACGAAATTATTAGAGTATAGAGAAGAAGATAATGTTATGTATTTGAATTTTAATGACTATTTATTTGATGGTAATGATAAAGTTCTTGAAGAGGTAATTTATAGTTTAGCTTATTCTGTATTTGATAATTATGATGTTAATATGGTTATGTTTGAGGTTAACAGTGAAAAAATTAAATATATTGATATTAATGATCTCCCATAATTAAAATAAATAATTTTTTTATAAAAAAGCACTTGCAAGATTAGTGCTTTTATTGTATAATTCTATTTGTTAGCTGTGATATGTCTGCGTAGCTCAGCTGGATAGAGCAATCGCCTTCTAAGCGATCGGTCAGGCGTTCGAGTCGCCTCGCGGACACCATTTATGTATTAAAGTTCTAAAATTTTAGAACTTTTTTATTTTATATTTATTATTTATCTTTTTATTTATAATTATATGTTTAATTGTTGATAAAGCAATCGATAGTTGAGAAATTAAAGTTCAAAATATTTAATTAAAAGATGTTGTTTTTCCAGCTGAAATGCAGAGAGTTATTGAGAAAGTTGCCGGGGCAGAAAGAGAAAAGCAAGCTGTTATTACTAAGGCAGCTGGAGAGTTGGAAGCTTCTAAAAATTTGGCAGAGGCTGCTACTACTTTATCAAATGCGCCTGGGGCTCTTCATTTAAGAACGTTGTCAACTATTAATGATGTTTCTTCTGATCAATCAAATACAATTATTTTTGCTTTGCCTATTGAAGTTCTTAGAGCATTTGAAGCTAAAGGTAATAACATGTTAGAGGTTACTGAAAAACTTATGTATAAGATTCCATCAGTTTCTAATAAGGTATCTATGTCTTCTAAAGAACATCGTGAAGATATTTTAGAAGAAAAGTAAAATTATTAAACATTTACATTGTTTTATGTAGATGTTTTTTTATTGTTT
>CALVIF010000040.1 GCA_944329395.1 uncultured Bacilli bacterium
ATTTGACTATAAATGTGCATATGATATAGAATTAAAATATAAATAAAATGGTGCGGTTGAGATTTGAATAAAGAAAAGATAGTTTTTTAACTATCTTTTTTAATTTCTATTGGTTTTGACTGTTTTCATATTCTGTCTTTATATCGTATAAGAATTTAGTGTTTGCTACTGTATGATAAGGAAGAATCCAAATTTCTAAAATACCTAGTGTAAATATGGCTAATAAATGCCAACCTATGAAGCTTAGTTGTAATATAAAGAAATCCATCTTATGACCTTTCATCATTTCTTCACTTAATTTTAATACCTCACTTGCTGTTTTATCTGAATAATTATCGTCAGCTAAAATATATGTTACTAAAGAATAAGATATTGATTTAATAATACCAGGAACAATTAATAATAGTGTGTATAAAAATATCCAGATTGACTCTAGTAAATATACTAGCAATGTTTTGCCAATTGTTTTATCAAATTTTTTAAATAACATATCTATACTATGCTCTTTATCATTAATAATATTAACCATAAATGAAGCAATTCCAACAGACAATATAAACCCTAGTACACTCATTCCAATTGTTATGGTAAATGATAAACCATCATTTTTTGTTGTGTAATTTGTAGAAATTCCATTAATAAGCCCAACTATTAATAAAGCTACTAATATTTCCCAACGATATTTTTTTGCTTGGTCTTTTGACCATTTTTTAAGTTCTACTCTTGTCATTTTCTCACTACTCCTTTTTAATTTATATTAATTATACTATAAATAATATTACTTTTCTAGCCTATTTTTTATTTTTTAATGTGTATACTTTACCACAACACTCTTTTCCTTCGTTACAAATACCTTGGGTAATGCATGTTGAACCTAGGATTTGTTCAAATATTTTAGCGTCATCTAATGCTTTAATTTCTTTATGCATGCCATAAGCCATTTGCCTTGTTTCCCATTGAGCTTTGTTGCACTCACGAAGTCTTAAAATATGTTCTAAAGTTTTACCATTCATATTTGTAATTACATTAATTAAGTTACCTGATAATGTGAAATAAACTAAGTCTTCTTCTCTTATTCCATAATCGTTTTTAAAGTGCTCATACATAGCTTGATTTTGATAGAAAATATTATTATATTCGTCTTCATGTTCTTTTTTTATTGTAGGTGGTGTTTTGTATTGCATTAAGTCTGGATTTGGGACAAAGTCAGGAACAATAATGTCATGTGTTCTGTGCCTTGTTAGATGAGTTAAAATTGCGTATGACAAAGGTATTTGAAAACGAAAGTTTGCTTGTGTTAATTCTAATTTGTCTGATGAAAAAGCAATTTTTTTCATTAATTCATATTGAAAATTAGGATTTTCTGATAGCTTGTCATAGACTTTTTTTGCTTGGTCATAATCATATTTATATCTACGCATAATGGCAGATATTAAAATTGAAGCATCAACTTCTTGACTATAACTTAATAATTTAGGTTGCTCTATAATTTGATATTTTTCTTTTGAAATATTATTATTTAAATATTCCTCGACATCATCACTTTGTTTAGAAGGTGTAGCATCAATTGTAGGAATTATATAAGGTACTTCTTGTTTGGCTATTTGATATAATTTTTCTCCCAATTCTCTTAGTTCTTCAATATTCTGATACTTAGTTTTAGTAAATTTTATAATCATATCTTTTAAGGTATGAGCATCAATTCCCATAATTATATTTGAATGATAACAGTATGGAAGAACAAACCTAGCGTCTTCTACTGGTATACCTTGATTAACAAGTTTTTCGTAGCTATCAAATAGCGATTGCATATATTTTTTATATTCTTGTTGGATACTTTTATTATCAGGATGAATTTCTCCTTCTTTATTGTGGAAATTTGGAATATAAAAACCTACATTAGAAAAGTCAACTTCTCGGCGTGATTTAATAGTAAAAGAGGAAAATCTTTCGGCAATAATAGTTTGTTCTACTAGTGGTGATACATCTTTCATAGCGAAAACGCAATAGTCATGATCACTAATTGATTCATGTACCATGCCAATAACTCTACTAGCATAGTTTGTGTTTTGTTCTAACGTTTTTCCTTCACTAAGATTTAATACTTCAAGAACATCTCCTGGAAAACGTGATAATCTTCCTGCACTAGAAACAATTTCTGCTCTTCTTCTTGTCTCGATATTTTGTAAACTAATAATTAATTTTTCTCTTTCGTTATCATCCTCTATATATTCCTGCAAAATTTTATCAATTTTATTATAATCAAATGCTTTTATTAAACTTATTTCCATAAACTTCAATCTCCATTCTTTCTTTAATTTTTATGTTGTTTTGATTATTATAGCATTTAATTGACATGTTTTTGTGGTGCATTTACAACACATAAGTATTTTAATAAATTTTATATATATTATTTTTTTTATAGAAAAAACGTAATGAAATTCTTTTCATTACGTTTTAATTTACTAGTTTAAATTTAACTTTTATTTTTCTTTCTTTTTTATTTCTAACTATTTTTACGAACAAACTTATCAAATTCTTTTATTTCATCAGTTTCTAAAGATGTTGCAGAAAGTTTTTCGATAAGATTTTTCTGTTCACGTGATAATTTTTTTGGAGTATACACTTTAAATATTACGTACATATCTCCTTTATGCTTACGATAGGCATTATCAACACCTTTTCCGCGTATTTTTTGTTTATCTTCGCTATCTGTACCGGCTGGAACTGATAGTTTTACATTTCCATAAAGCGTTGGAATTGTTTTCTTACATCCTAATATAGCTTCTGTTATTGAAAGTGGGACTTCCAAATATATATCATCATTATCACGAACAAAATATTGGTGTTCATCAACAATATACTCTAAATATAAGTCGCCATTTTCACCGCCATTAGTTCCTGGATTACCTTTACCACTGACTCTTTGACGGTCTCCTGTAGTAACACCAGCTGGAATATTAATTGTAAGTCGTTTATTTTTTTTGACTTTTCCTTTTCCATTACATTCACTACATTTTCTTTTATATGTTTTACCAAGTCCGCCGCAGTCAGGACAAGGACCTTTAGAAAGAAATGAACCTAATATTGTTTGACGTTGACTTGTTACAGTTCCTGTTCCGTGACATGTATCACATTTTTCTGCATCAAATCCACCGTGCCCGTCACATTCATCACAATTTTCTACGACATCTATATTAAATTTTTTTTCTGTTCCAAATACAGCTTCTTCAAAACTTAAATTCATTCGCATTAAAACATCGCTACCACGAGTTGCTCTGGTACGTGAAGAAGTTGTGTTGCCAAAATTTGAAAAGCCGCCAAAACCTGCACTGCCACCAAAAAATGAGTCAAATATATCTCCAAAATCAAAATCAGAAGCATCAAAATTACTATATCCACCAAAACCACTACCAGCTGATCCGGCTCCGACACCTGCATGACCATACTGATCATACATTTTTCTCTTTGACTCATCTGATAAAACAGAATATGCTTCTTGTGCTTCTTTAAACTTATCAGCAGCTGATGGATCATCTTTATTTAAGTCTGGGTGAAACTCTTTTGCTTTCTTTCGAAATGCACTTTTAATTTCAGCCTCACTTGCGTTTTTACTTATTCCTAGGATTTCATAATAATCTCTTTTAGTTGCCATTTTTTCACATCCTTATTATTTATAATATCGAAATTAAGTAGTCCCAAATAGGACTACTTATTATCTTTATTCTTCTTCGATATCTGCTTCCTTTACATCATCGTTTTCTTTTTTGTCTTTTTTTGACTCTTTTCTTTCACTATCATCTTCTTTTTCTGATGATTCGTGTTCTTTAGCTGCTTGTTCATAAACTTTAGCAGATAATGCCATGGCTTTTTCTTGTAACTTTTCTTTTTCTTTTTTGATCTTATCAATATTACCGTCTTCTAGAGCTTCTTTTAGATCTTTAATTAAATCTTCAGCTTCTTCTTTTTCTTTGTCAGTAATTTTATCTCCTAGATCTTTGATAGCTTTTTCTGTTTGGAAAACCATTTGCTCTGCTTCATTTTTTATTTCTGCTTCTTCTTTTCTCTTTTCGTCAGCTTCTTTATTTTCTTCTGCTTCCTTGCGCATTTTTTCGATTTCTTCATCAGAAAGATTTGTGCTTGAAGTAATTGTAATTGATTGTTCTTTGTTTGTACCTAAATCTTTTGCTTTAACATTAACTATTCCGTTTGCATCAATATCGAATGTAACTTCAATTTTTGGTACACCACGTGGTGCAGGTGGAATATTTGTCAATTGGAAATTTCCTAGTGTTTTGTTATCTGCAGCCATTGTTCTTTCACCTTGTAAAATATGAATGTCTACGGCTGGTTGATTATCAGCTGCAGTTGAAAATACCTCTGATTTTGATGTTGGAATTGTTGTATTTCTTGGAATTAATGTTGTCATTACCCCACCCAATGTTTCAAGACCAAGTGAAAGTGGTGTTACATCAAGTAATACGATATCATTTACATCTCCGGTTAATACTCCTCCTTGAATTGCTGCACCCATTGCAACTACTTCATCTGGATTAACTTCACGTGAAGGTTCTTGACCTAATTCTTTAGTAATTGTTTCATATACTAATGGTACACGAGTTGATCCACCAACTAATATTACCTTATCAATATCTTTCTTAGTCATTTTAGCATCTTTAAGTGCCTTTTTAACTGGTTCAAGTGTTGAATCTACTAAATCAGAAATTAAGTCTTCAAATTTAGCACGTGTTAATGTCATATCTAAGTGTAGTGGTTCTCCGTCATCACCCTTAGCAATAAATGGTGCTGATACTTGAGTTGATACCATACCACTTAAATCCTTTTTAGCTTTTTCAGCAACTTCTTTTAAACGTTGCATTGCCATTTTATCTTTTGATAAATCAACGCCGTTTTCTTTTTTGAATTCTTTTACTAGATAGTCAATAATTCTTTCATCGAAATCATCACCACCTAATTTATTATTTCCGTTAGTAGCTTTAACTTCGAAAACACCATCACCTAGTTCAAGGATAGATACATCGAAAGTACCTCCTCCTAGATCGTAAACTAAAATTGTTTGACCATCATTTTTTTCAAGACCATATGCTAAAGCTGCAGCAGTTGGTTCATTAATAATTCTTTCTACTTCTAATCCAGCAATTTTTCCGGCATTTTTTGTTGCTTGACGTTGTGAATCGTTAAAGTATGCTGGTACTGTTATAACAGCTTTTGTTACTTTTTCTCCTAAGTAACTTTCAGCATAATCTTTAATATATGATAAAATCATAGCTGAAATTTCTTCTGGAGTGTATTTCTTTCCATCTAATTCAACTTTATCTGCTGTTCCCATTTTTCTTTTTATTGAAGAAACAGTATTAGGGTTAGTCAAAGCTTGTCTTTTTGCATTTTCACCAACAATTCTTTCTCCTTTTTTAAATGCCACAACAGATGGTGTTGTTCTTCCTCCTTCTGGATTTGGAATAACTTTAGCTGCTCCTGCTTCTAAAACAGCAGCACATGAATTTGTTGTACCTAAATCGATACCAATTATTTTACTCATATTATTATCTCCTTTATAATTAATTTTGGTTTATTTTTACTGAGGCTGGGCGAATAACCCTGTCTTTTAATTTATATCCTTTTAATAAAACTTCAATAACGACATCATCATCTAATCCTTCGACATGATCAGTCATTAAAGCTTGTTCTTGAGACGGATCAAATATTTGTCCAGCTCGATTAATTTCTTCTACACCGAATTTTTTTAAAGTTTCTGTTAATGATGCATACATCATTTTAAATCCGGCTAAGAATTTTGATAATTCATCTGTTAAATCATTATCATCAAGTTTAATTGCTCTTTCAAAATTGTCTACTAGTGTTATTAGTTCCATAATTAAATCTTGATTAGCATATTTTAATAGGTTCGCCATTTCATCATCTTTACGGCGTCTATAATTGATTAATTCTGCTTGAGCTAATTTAACTTTTTCTATTAATTGTTTATTTTCTTCTTCTAATTTTGCGATGATAGTAGCTTCTTCTTGCTTTTCTTTTCCACTACATTCACATTTTTCATCACAATTACATTTATTTCCTTCAGCGCAATGACATTGCGTATTTTCTGTTTGTTCACATGATTGTTCACAATTACAATTCATTGTATTTTCGCATTTGCATTCTTCATTTATTTTTTCAGCGTTTTTATGTTTCATTTTTTATTACCTTTCTATGTTTTCTCTCATGTACTCTAGCATTGAAACAACACGGTCGTATTCCATCCTTTTTGGACCAATAATAGCGATTGTTCCTTCTTCATTTCCATTTTTAAAGTTTGTTTTAACAACTGCAACATCGCTATCAATGCTATTTTCATTTCCAATATAAACCCGAATATTATTATCGCCATCTTCTTTTATGTCACGTAATAACTTCTTATCCTCTAACTTATTGAAGACATTTTTTATTTTTGTAATATTGGAGCTAAATTCAGGTTGTTCCAAAAATTTGTTTCTACCTACTATATTTACCTCTTGATTTGTAAAATCATTAAATACATGATAAAAGGCATTATATATTTGTTCATGCTGTTTTACATAATTGCCAATTATAGGTTTAATTTCGTACTCTAATTTGGTACTTACTTCATCAATTGGAGTACCTGATATTAGGTTGTTGATTAAGCTAACTGTTTTTTTAACTTCGTCAAGTGATATATTTTGTAACTTAATATTTTTATGTTCAACATGACCTTTATCAGTAACTATTATTACAATCATACTAACGTCATCAATCGGAACTACTTCTATTTGTTTAAGAAGATTCTCATGAGATGTGCTACCAAGCACTACAGTTGTATAATTTGTGATATCTGATATAACCTGCAAACTCTTAGTTATTACATCAGATAAAGCGAGTTGCTGATTACGAAAGACAATTTGTAATTTCAACATATCTTCTGCATTCATCTTTTTTAGTTCCATTAAGTTATCAACGTAATAACGATAACCTGATTCGCTTGGAACTCTTCCAGATGAGGTATGTGTTTTTTCTAATAGCCCTGTATCCTCTAAGACAGCCATTTCATTACGAACAGTGGCACTTGAACAATTCAATGTTTTTGAGATTAGTTTTGAACCTACTGGTTTGGCCTCTTTAATGTACTTTTCGACTATTAATTTCAGAATTTTATTTTGTCTTTCAGTTAACATTCCTTCAACCTCCTAGCACTACTATTATATAAGTGCTAATTGTATTTTATGACTTTTTTTAGCACTTGTCAATAAAATGTGCCAAAAATATTAAAAAAGTAGTCAATTGACTACTTTTCTTTTTTATTCAGCGCTCATAATATAAAATCTTTGTGTAAATGTTTCTGTTGTTGTGTTAAATTCTCTTAATACCATTGAAGAACTTTTTAAACCAAAACCATTGTAATTTGTTGCTAAATAAGTTTGCTTAGCAGGATCAGTTGATGGTTGTATGCGAGGTTTTATTCTATATGTACCATCACCTAGTGAAATTATTTCCCAATCAGCCCATTCATAGTGTTCGTTGTATGCAGATGATGTGGTTATGTTGGAATTTTCATAGTCTTGTCCTAAATTATCCATTATTTGCATTGCTTGATTTGTTTCTTTTTCTACAAGTTTATAATATGATCCTACTTTAGTTATAGTCCATTTTTGAAGATTACTACCATCTATTTGTTTTAAGGTAACATATCTTCTAAATGAATCATCTGGATCATTTTCAATATTACCATCACCATCTGAATCTACAGGGATTAGGCTATTTTGGGCTGTAACTAAACTTGTATAAGGAGAAAGAGATGAAAAAATATAATATGTTCCGTTTGGTAATTCTGTTTCAACGTCGGTATCCCAAGCTGAGACATGCGTTCCAGTTGGCCCTTCAGGACTTGTTTTATTTTCTCCAGTAGTGGCAATTTTTCTAACTGTATTCCATGTAGTGTTATCACTAGATACAGAAATTGTATGATTATATAGAACTCTCTCTTCTGCTGAGACCGATGAATTTGTATTATGCCATACTGCAATTTCATCTAAGTCATAATTAGCATCAAGTTCGATAGTTCGACAGGCATTAGTTCCATATGTTGTTCCGCTGTTATCAACTGTATCTATTTCACCGTTGGTTAAGGAAGAAGATGCATTATAGGCTTTATTGTCTCCTTTATACATAGCTTGCATTTCAAGCCATTGAGGAGCTGTAGTATTTCCAATTCCACTAATACAATCTTTAATCCATTTTACATTGTTTAATTTCGCTGTTTTCTTTGTTGGTGGATTATCCTTTGAAGAAGTTGAAATAAGCTCAATTTTGGCTCTTCCTGAACCAGTATTAGCATTTTCTGCCATCATACCATCAATAAAATATTTACCATTATTTTGAGTTTTACTATAATCACCATTGGTTGCTACACCAGCATATCCGGATATATATGATGATCCGCCGCCACCAATACCATTTTGGCCGCCACCACCGCCACCATATAAGCCGCCGCCGCCGCCTGAACCATTCGATGAGCCTTTTCCACCTGCCCCTAAAGTACCATTTGTTGCTCCTGTTCCTGCTTGGCCACCAGAAATTTGAGATGCACCATCGCCATTTAACGAATCGGCACTGTCATATGCTTCTAGTGTTCCACCATTTTGGCCGGATGTAGTGTTATTAGCACCGCTTCCACCAGCTGCTACCATTATTCTAGATGATAAGGAAGATGCATCGTTCCATTCACCAGCTTTTAGTCTAACATCTGTAGCACCACCGCCACCTTTGCCAGTGCCTGCGCCATTTCCGCCACCATTGAAGCCACCAGAATTACCACTTCCTTGACCTCCGATATAAAAATATATTAATGTATTTTCTTCTAAATAAATTAGCCCCGAAGTGTATGCCCCTGCTCCACCTCTTGCCGAACTTGCTCCATTTTCACCAGCAGCTCCCCATAATTCGATTTTATACCAACCTGCCTGTCCATATGGGACTATATATTCTTGTGCTTGGTCACTATCACTTGCTGGTAAAAATTCTGTACTTGTTAAACTATATCTGTTTAATTCAGCTTCAATTGTGTTAACAAGATTTTTTGAATTTTGACGATTTGATGACATAATTCCCATCATTAACGCAACTATTAAAAACACCATTATTAATAATGAATATAGTATTGTTGATATAGCAAATCCTTTATTGTTTAACTTTCTCATATGATCATCCTCGATATCTTATCTTATTTTATATGTTTATTTTAACATATTTTTTTTAAGATAACTACCCATTTATCACCATATTTTTTTTCTTTTAAAATTTCAAAATTTGCTGAGAAAATAATTCTATCTTTTTTATCACTTTCACATACAATAATTCCATCATTTTTTAGAGTTTGATATTTTTCTATATATTTTATACTTTCTTCTATATAATTTGTGTTATATGGTGGATCTAGAAAAATTATATCAAATTTTACTTTTCTTTCTGCTAAAGTTGCTATAGCGGCTCTAAAATCAGATTTAATTATTTGACAGTTTTTTACATTTATATTTACGATGTTTCGTTCAATTGTCTTGATAGATGTCAAATTGTTGTCAATAGCATAAGCTTCCTTTGCACCTTGACTTAATGCTTCTATTGCTAAATTTCCACTTCCTGAGAATAAATCTAAAACTAGGCTATCAAGAAGATAATTTTGAATAATAGCAAAGAGACTTTCTTTGACGCGATCCATCGTTGGTCTTGTTCCAACTATATTGTGCCCTTCAATGTTTCTACCTTTATATTTTCCACTTATTATTTTCATATATTGCATTTACCTTTTCTACTAATTTTTTTTAATTTGGAATTTATTTCTAAAATTAAAATGTTTAATTCCGTTTCAGCTTGTTTATATTCTTTATATAATTCATATGAATATATTTCTTCTTTTATATTTTCCTTTCTTGTTTGATTATATAATTTTATTTTATTTAATAATTCTTCATTTTCTTGTAGTTTTTTATTTAGATCTTTTATTTTTTTTACTTGTGGTGTTTCATCTAGTATTTGTTTTAATTCATTAACTTTTTCTATTAATTTTTCCATATCTTTAATTTTATCATATATTTTATTTTATTACATCTAAAAAATTATTTATTAAATTAATACTTTCGGAAAGTTTTTTTATTTTATCTTCTGGAGTTAAGTGATAGTGTTTTTTTGCTAATGATTCTAGCAATTTTAAATTAGAACTATCTCTATTTAATTGTTTATACCAAGTTGGATTTTCTCTTAGATAATTATATATTAGCTTATTTCTTTTTATATAATTAATTGTGTATAAATCCATATTAATCCTCAAAATATTGATACATTGGGCGTGGTTCGTATGAGTCTATGGCATTTTTATTTGTAGAACCTATTCCAATGTCTTGAAGTAAACCAATCGTTTTTTGCAAATTAGTAACCCCTTTTTGAACTGAGTCTAAATCTATATTTCTTATCATTGTAAGCACGTCTTTAAATGTTGCCTGATTATTTTCTACATCTGCTTTTTTTGGCTGTGAATTAAGATAATTATTCCAAATATTTTGATCTTCTCCGTAAATTTCATATAATTCATATAATTTTTGCCAACTAATATTATTATCATTTATGACTCTACTAGCTAATTCTGGATGATTTCTTGCGAATATTTTAAAAGTTTCTTTAGACATATTATCACCAGTATAATCTTATGTTTTAAATGAAAAAAAAGAAGTATTATGCACTTAAGTTTATGCAAACTACCTCTCTTTGAATTTACTTTTGATTTTTCCTAAATAGGTTTTAAAACCTTCAAATAATCCATTTAAAGATTTAACAGTATCATCTATTCCTAAAAAATTTAGAGCAGTAAATGTATTATGATTATTGATATTTTGGTTTAATTTAATAAATTTTTCATCTAAAGATTTTTCCGTTCCCCAATAGGCTAATGCTGTTCCAATTATGTAAGAAAAATCACAAACTGGGTCATACAAATCTTCAGTGCTCTTAAATTGCTTTTCGTCTAAATAAAGTGTTTTATAAAATTCATTTTCATCATCATATCCACAACAAAATTTAAAGTATTTTCTAAGAC
>CALVIF010000041.1 GCA_944329395.1 uncultured Bacilli bacterium
TAGAAAAAGAGTTAACAAAGCCTGAAATATTAAGCGATATTAATAAAACAAGAGAATATTCAAAAGAAATGTCTTCGATGGAAGATATTGTTAACTGCTATAAAAAATATAAAAAGATTCTTGAAGAAATTGAAAGTACCAAAGAAATGACAAAAGATCCTGAATTAGGTGAAATGGCAAAAGAAGAATTAAAAATATTAGAAACTTCTAAAACAGAATTAGATAATGAATTAGAAATTTTACTAATTCCAAAAGATCCAAACGATGGAAAAAATGTTGTCATTGAAATTAGAGGAGCAGCAGGTGGTGATGAAGCAAATATTTTTGCTGGTGATTTATTTAGAATGTATACAAGATATGCCGAAAAACAGGGAATGAGTTATAAAGTATACAATGCAGTAGATGGTACAGCAGGTGGATTTAGTCAAATAGAGTTTATTGTAAAAGGACCAAATGCTTATTCGCTACTAAAATATGAAAGCGGTTCTCATAGAGTACAACGTGTCCCAATAACTGAAGCAAATGGACGTTTACAAACATCAACAGCTACTGTTTTAGTAATGCCTGAAGCAGACGATGATATAGATATTCAAATTAATCCTAATGATTTACGAATTGATATTTATCGTTCAAGTGGTTGCGGTGGTCAAGGAGTAAATACAACTGACTCAGCAGTAAGAATTACTCATTTACCTACTAATACAGTTGTAACTTGTCAAAATGAGAGAAGTCAAATTCAAAACAAAGAGCAAGCAATGAAAGTATTAAAAACACGACTTTATGAACTTGAATTACAGAAACAATTAGAAGAAGCAGGGCAACAACGTCGTAGCAAAATTGGTACTGGAGATAGAGCTGAAAAAATTAGAACATATAATTATCCACAAAATAGAGTAACAGACCATAGAATTGGTTTTACAACAAAAAATCTAGATAGAGTAATGGATGGCGATTTAGAAGATATTATCAATGCTTTAATTCAAGAAGATCAAAAGCGTAAATTAAAAGGAGAAGTAGAAGAATAATGACAATTGAAGATCTCCTTTTTTTTGCTAAACAACATATTCATTCCGACCATGCTAAAATATTATTAGCAGAACTCTTAAATAAAAATCCATTAGAAATGTTAACTTGTCTTTCTGAAGAAGTTCCGGAAGAAAAGATAAAATTATATAAAGAAGAAATAAAAGCATTAGAAGAAGGAAAACCACTCCAATATGTAATAGGAAATGTTAATTTCTATGGAATTACTTTTTTTATAAATGAATCAGTCTTGATTCCTCGTTTTGAAACAGAGGAATTAGTAGAACAAACTATAAATTATGCTAAAAAGTTTTTCACAAATCCTGTGGATATAATTGATTTAGGTTGCGGAAGCGGTGTTATTGGATTAACTTTAGAAAAAAAACTTTCCACAAATTCTGTGGATTTAGTAGATATAAGTGAAAAGGCATTAGCTGTTGCTAAAAAAAATAGTCAAAATTTAAATTCAAAAGCAAACCTGATTTTTAGCGATATGTTCCAAAATATAGTTAAGAAATATGATATTATTATTAGTAATCCTCCCTATATAAAAACAACTGAAGAAATAGAAGATATTGTAAAAAATAATGAACCTCATCTTGCACTATACGGAGGTCCTGATGGTCTAGATTGTTATAGAAAAATATTAAAAGATATTGCTAATCATATGAAAACTAAATGTTTAATATGTTTTGAAATAGGTATGACCCAAGGTAAGTCAATAGTTAAATTAGTAAATGAAACACTACCTAATGCTAAAACAGAAATAAAAAAGGATTTGTCTGGAAAGGATAGATTATTATTTATTTTTCAAAATATTGAATAAAAAAAGATAATTAATCTCACTATTATAATGAAAGTGAGGCTTATACATGAAAAAAATAATAATCATTTTAGCAATAATAATACTAATATCTGTGATAAGTAAAGAAAATAAAGTAATTATACCTAATGAAGCTATTCGCTTTAGAGTAATTGCTAATAGCAATGAAAAAGAAGATCAAAAAATAAAAAAAGAAATAACTACCAATATATATAATCAATTTGCTTCTCAAATCAGTCAAAATAAAAATATTAATAGCACAAGAGAAGAAATAAATTTACAATTACCAACAATAAAATCTATTGTTGAAAAAACTTTATATTCTAAATCATTATCAATAAAATATGATATAAACTATGGAATAAATTATTTTCCTAAAAAGGAATATAAAGGTGTAATTTATCCAGAGGGAGAGTACGAATCTTTAGTAATAACATTAGGTGATGGCCTAGGAGATAATTTTTGGTGCGTTTTATTCCCTCCGCTTTGCTTATTAGAAGCAGAAGAAGAGGAAACATCCAATGTAGAATACACATCATTTATTAAAGAAGTAATAGAAAAATACTTTTAAGTCATAAAATATATAAGGTGATATAATGCAAAATCTTATATATTTTTTTATTGCTTTAGGAATAAGTATGGATGCATTTACTTTAGCTATTGCATATGGTACTACAAATATAAAAAAAATTAAAATAGTACTTTTAAGTACTTTAGTTGGTATTTTTCATTATATAATGCCATATATTGGTTCAAAAATAAGTTCAAAATTTATATTTTTAATAACAAAATCCAACTATATTATTAGTTTTATATTTTTACTTATAGCCCTAGAAATGTATAAATCGAGAAATGAAAAAAGTAATCAAGTTTTAGGAAATTTTCTTTCCCTAATAATTTTTGCTTTTACAGTAAGTATAGATAGCTTTTCTGTTGGCTTAGCGCTTGGTATAAGTGAAAAAAATTTAAATGTTGCATTTTTAGTTTTTTCAATTGTAAGCGGTCTATTTACTTATATAGGATTATCACTAGGAAATTATTTATTTAAAAAGTATGGTAATAATTCAATTTTCTTAGGAATAATAATTTTAATTTTAATATCCATAAAATACTTATTTTTTTAATTTACGTTGTTTTTACTAATAAAGCACTCAATTTATTGACAAAATAACATATTTTTTTTATTATTTAACTGGGTGATAATAATATGTTAGTAAACTTTAATGATATGCTTCAAAAAGCAAAAAAAGAGCATTATGCAGTACCACAATTTAATATTAATAATTTAGAGTGGACAAAGTATATTTTAGAAGAGTGTAATAAATTAAATATTCCTGTTATTTTGGGTGTTAGTGAAGGAGCAGCAAAATATATGGGTGGATTCTTAGTTGTTAGTTCAATGGTAAAAGCGATGATTAAGTCTTTAAAAATAGAAATTCCTGTTTGTCTTCATTTAGATCATGGTTCGTCATTTGAAAGTTGTAAAGATGCAATAGATGCAGGATTTACTTCCGTAATGATTGATGGCTCAAAATATAAATTGTCAGAAAATATAAATCTTACAAAAATGGTTGTCGATTATGCACATCAAAAACAAATTAGTGTTGAAGCGGAAGTTGGTCATATTGGTGGAAGCGAAGATAATATAAGTAGCAATATTCTAAATGCAACTTTAGAAGACTGTATTACATTATATGAAAATACAAAAATAGATTCACTAGCTCCAGCCTTAGGAAGTGTTCATGGTTTTTATAAAGGTGAACCTAATTTAGATTTTAAAACAATGAAAGAAATTAATGAAGCAATTCCTATTCCACTAGTTTTACATGGAGGAACAGGTATACCTGAAGAGAAAATAGTCCAAGCAATTTCCTCAGGAATTTCAAAAATAAATATTAATACCGATTTACAAGCTACATGGAGTAAAGCAGTTAGAGAATATTTAAATTCAAATAACGAAGTATATGATCCACGAAGAATAATAGGAAGCGGCGAGGACGCAATAAAAAATAAAATTGCTAAAATAGTAACGATATTTAAAACTAAATTATAAAATATAATAGATAAAATTAGAGGTGGAAAATGAAAATTATTGAAATTGAAGGTGGAAGAAAATTAAATGGCACTATTCGTGTAAGTGGTGCAAAAAATGCAACCGTAGCCTTGATTCCAGCAGCTATTTTAACAGATGAAGAAGCAACAATATGTAATGTTCCAGAAATAACAGACACGGATGATTTATGTGATATTTTAGAAACATTAAATGTAAATGTTAAAAGAGCGAGCGAAAGTATTATAATTGATCCATCTAATATGAAAAATATGGAAATAACAGAAAAATTTTCAAAAAAACTTAGAGCATCTTATTACTTTATGGGAGCATTACTAGGAAAATATGGCAAAGCAGTAATGTATTTTCCTGGAGGATGTTCTATTGGATTAAGACCAATTGATTTGCATTTAAAAGGTTTTGAGGCATTAGGTGCAACAGTTACTATTGAAAAAAATAAATATACAGTCGAAGCAAAAGAACTAAAAGGAGCTAATATATATTTAGATATTGCATCTGTTGGAGCCACAATTAATATTATGCTAGCTGCAGTAAAAGCAAAAGGAAAAACAGTTATAGACAATGCCGCTAAAGAGCCAGAAATTGTTAATGTTGCTACATTTTTAAATAATATGGGTGCAAAAATTACTGGAGCTGGTACATCGACAATTAAAATTGAGGGAGTAGACTATTTATCAAAATGTTTCCACGAAGTAATTCCAGATAGAATTGAAGCCGGAACATATATTATTATTGGCGCATTATGCGGAAATCCTTTAAAGGTTGATAATGTTATTCCAGAACATTTAGATGCATTAATCTCAAAATTAGAAGAAATTGGCGTAGACGTTCAAACAGGTGCAGATTACGTAATCATTAACAGCGGAACAAACTATAAATCAACTACGATTAAAACAGCTGTTTATCCAGGATTCCCCACTGATCTGCAGCAACCATTTACAGTTTTATTAACCCAATGTAATGGAAAATCAAAGGTTATAGAAACAATCTTTGAAAACAGATTTATGCACGTTCCTTATCTAAGAGAACTAGGTGCTGACATTACAGTAAAGAATCAAACTGCGACCATAATTGGATCAACAAAACTAATTGGTTCATCTGTTGTAGCAACTGATTTGCGTGCTGGAGCTGCCATGGTAGCAGCTGCTCTTTTAGCAGAGGGAACAACGAAAATTACAAATGTTGAACATATTTTAAGAGGTTATGAACAATTAGTAGAAAAATTAACTGATGTAGGTGCTAAATTAAAAATAAAAGAAATATAATTTAATATATTTCTTTTTTTTATAGGTGATAAAATGAACTTAATTAAAAAATATTTAAAATTATTTAGCATAATTATAATTTGTATAACAATTTCCTTTATTTTTAAATTAAATAATAAAAATAATATAACATACCTATCCTTAGGTGATAGTTTTGCTTTAGGAAAAAATGCATATGGTCAAATAGATTATGGATATAGTGATTATGTAAAAGATTATTTAACTGCTAATAAAAAATTAAATAAATATATAAAATCATTTTCAAAAAAAGATGCATCAATAAATAGTTTATATCAAGATATTGTTATAAACCGTCAAATTAAAATTAATAATAAAGAATATAATATTAAACAAATGTTAAGAGAAAGCGATATTTTAACAATTTCAATTGGATTAAATGATTTAATTTATAAACTAAGTATTGAACAAAATTGCTCTAAAGAAACTATAACAAGAATAACATTAGAAATAGAAAATGATTTTAATAAATTAATAAGCGAAATAAAAAAGTATTATCATAACGAAATATATGTCGTCGGATACTACAACATTTATCCAGAAAATAATATATATGAAGAATCTATAATAAAACTTAATAATATTTATAAAAATAATCAAGATATAGTATACATAGATATATCAAAAATGTCTTATAATAAAAATAAATATGTCCCATTTTTTATGAATTATTTTCCATCACGCAGTGGATATAAATTAATATCCGAAGAAATAATTAAAAAAATATCAAAAAAACTTGAAAAATAATCAAAAAATTGTTACAATAACAAGGAATTTAATTACTATGACAAAAATGTCATGGCGGAAGGAGAGTAAATATGAAAAAAGGAATACATCCAGAAGTTCACGATTGTACAGTTACTTGTGCATGTGGAGAAACTTTTAATGTACAATCAACAAAATCAGAAATTAATGTTGAAGTATGTTCAAAATGTCATCCATTCTACACTGGAAAACAAAATAGAGCTTCACGTGCTGGACGTGTAGATAAATTTAATAAAAAATATGGTTTTGAATCAAAATAAACTGCATAATAGCAGTTTTTTTTATAGTAAACATAATAATATTAAATATGATAATAATAAATATATATGATATAATACAATTATTAATATTTAATATAAAAAGTTAGGAGCACTATATAATGAAGATAGGATTTACAAATGATCATCGTGGATATAAATTAAAACAAAAATTAAAACAAAAATTAGAGTCTTTAAATTATGAGGTTGAAGATTATGGTACATTTTCAACAGAATCTGTGGATTATCCTGATTATGCATTTAAATTAGGAAAAGCAGTTGTTGAAAAAAAAGTTGATTTTGGAGTAGCAATATGTGGTTCAGGAATTGGAATTAGTATTGCTTGCAATAAAGTTAAAGGAATTAGATGCGCTAAAGTTAGTAGCAAAGAAGAAGCTAAAATAACAAGAATAGATAATGACTCCAATATTATTGCTTTTGGCGAAAAAACACCTATTAATACAGCTTTAAAAATGATTTTATTATTCATAAACACAGAATTTTCATCAGAGGAAAAACATCACAGAAGAGTAAACAAAATTATAGAATATGAGGAGAATAATTAATGACTGGTAAATTTTTTCTTTATATATTAGTAACAATTTTTGTAATCTGGTCAATGGATTCAATAAATATTAATCAAATATTTAAAAAAAATCATATAATACAAGCTAGAATTTTTTATTTCTTTTTAGCAATATCAATTATTTATTTAGTTACAAATTTTATTATGGATTTATTTACTTCAGGAAAAATATTTTAAAAGAAGTATAAATCTTTTTTTTTTGTAAAAACTTATAATGAGGTGATAAAATGAAAAGATTAAAATTAAAATCCTATGTCATTCCAAGCATTTCTTCAATTATATTATTAGTTGCTATTTTTACTAGTATAATTAATTATCAAAAATCAAATAATTCAAATGATAATTTAGAAAATGTTGATTATGTAACTCAAACTATTCTTGATAATGAAATAGCAGTTATAAATGAAAATGTTATAAAAATAATAAATCCATATACTGATAAATCAGTAACAATTGGAAAATATTTTTATGATTATAAAGCAGATGCAGAAAAACAAGAAAAATCAATTATTTATCATGATAATACATATATGCAAAATTCAGGAGTTGATTTTGTTAGTAAAAATGTATTTGAAGTAGTATCAGTATTAAGTGGAACTGTTGCAAATGTAAGTGAGAATGAAACTTTAGGAAAAACTGTAGAGATAAGTCATAATAATGGGTATGTAACCATTTATCAAAGTTTATCAGAAGTAAATGTCAAAAAAGGAGATACAGTAAGTCAGGGACAAATAATAGGAAAAAGTGGAACAAATGAGCTAGATAAAGAGTTAGGAAATCATCTACATTTTGAATTTTATGCAAATGGTCAAATAGTAGATCCAATTTTATATTTAAATAAAGAATTATCTCAACAAAAAACTAAAGAGTAACATTAAAAGTACTCTTTTTTTAATAAATAATAAAAATTGTAATATATTATATTAAATGATATTAATTCATAATAAAGTAAAAAAGAAAAGGATGTGACAATGTGTTAGGAAAAGATATTGGTATTGATTTAGGAACAGCAAATAGTTTGATTTACATTAAAGATCAAGGAATAGTTCTAAATGAACCAAGCATAGTAGCTTTAGAAACAAATACTAACAAAATAGTTGCTGTTGGAGAAGAAGCAAAAGATATGCTTGGAAAAACCCCAGGAAAAATAAAAGCTATTAAGCCTTTAAAAGATGGTGTAATTGCTGATTTTGAAGCAACCGAAATAATGCTAAATAGTTTTATAAGAAAAATAAAAGCAAGAAATTTATTTTTTCGACCTCAAATATTAATTTGTTGCCCAACTAATATTACTCAAGTAGAAAAAAATGCAATAATAGAAGCAGCAGAAAGAACAGGAGCTAGAAAAGTTTATATAGAAGAAGAGCCTAAAGTAGCTGCAATTGGAGCAGGAATCGATATTTCTAAACCATCAGCAAGCATGATAATAGATATTGGTGGCGGAACTACAGATATAGCCATACTTTCAATGAACGATATAGTTGTATCCTCATCAATTAAAATTGCGGGAAATACTTTTGATCAAGATATAATTAACTATATTAGAGAAAAATATAAATTATTAATAGGACAACCAACTGCAGAAGAAATAAAGAAAAATTTTATTAATGTACATAAGCCAAACAAAAAAAAGAAAAAAGAAATAAGAGGAAGAAATTTAGAAACGGGTCTTCCTAATATTTTAGAAATAAATCAAGAAGAAATTAGTATGGCATTAATAGATAGTATAAATAAATTAGTAAAAGAAACAATACATGTTTTAGAAGAAGCAGATCCAGAGTTATCAGCAGACATTGTGGAAAAAGGCATTGTACTAACTGGTGGTGGTGCATTGTTGAAAGGTTTTCTAGAATTATTAAAAGAAAAACTAAATATTTCAATATTAATAGCCGAATCACCATTAACATGTGTTGTTGAGGGAACAGGAATATTATTAGACAATATAAAAATGTTAGAATTAAGCCGACAATAATTGGCTTTTTATTTGCGAAAATTATCATATTTGATATAATCATATTAGAAAGAAGTGGTAAAAGTGAAATATCAAATTTTATCAGCCAGTAAGATAGTTATAATAACATTCATTTTTTCTTCAATAATAATGATTTTAATGAAAAAAATAGCTTATCACATAGGAGCGCTTGATATTCCCCGTGATGAAGAAGGAAAAAGACATATACATAAAAATGTTACACCTAAATTAGGGGGTGTAGGAATATTTTTAGCGTTCTTAGTAGGATATATGCTATTTGGAGAACAAAGTATTAGAATGAATTCAATCTTAATTGGTAGTTTTATTATTATTTTGACTAGTATTGTTGATGATATAAAGCCAATAAAACCTATACACAAATTATTAGGACATATAGCGGCATCTTCTGTAATTGTATTTTATGGAGGTATATTATTAAATAATATAACAGCTTTTGGGTTTTATTTTGATTTTGGAATATGGGCATATCCAATAACAATATTATTTTTAATTGCTTGTGCCAATATAATCAATTTAATTGATGGTCTAGATGGATTAAGTGGCGGAATTTGTTCTATTTTTTATTTAACAATTGGAATAATAGGATTTTATCAAGGTAGATATGGAAGTCTTGTCATGATTTTAACATTTATTATGCTCGGTTCAACTTTAGGATTTTTATTACATAACTTTAATCCAGCAAAAATTTTTGCTGGAGATGGTGCAACGTTTATGGGATTTATTATTGGAGTAATAACGCTTTTAGAATTTAAAGGTCCAGCACTAATTTCATTCTTTGTTCCAGTAACAATTTTAGGTATACCAATTCTTGATACCTTATTTGCTATTATTAGAAGATTGCTAAAAAAACAGCCACCTTTTAAAGCTGATAAGCAACATCTACACCACCAATTATTAGGAATGAATTTCTCACAAGTAACAACGGTTTTAATAATTTATGCTATAAATTTGTTATTTGCAGCAGCTTCTATATTTTATACATTAAAAGATCAAACAAGAGGAATGATTATGTATATATTAATTTTAATAATTGTAATATGGTTTGTTCTTCATACCACAATTATTTCTGATAAAAGTCCAGAGTTAACCAAAAAGGTAAAATCAAAATTCATACCTAGAAATAACAAAAAGAGTACAAAATAAAGTACTCTTTTAATTTTATCCTCCAAAATTGGAAAATTATGGTAAAATTAAAGCAGAAATGGCGATAGGAAGGTGTAGTATGATTAATTTCATAATATGTGAAGATGAACCTATTTTATTGAAAAAGTATGTCAATGAAATAGATAAGTTTATGATGCGATATGACATTGATTATAAATGTCATACCTTTGTAGGGTATGATGAAAAATGGAAAGAATGTGCAAAAAAAGAAAATGGCTTCAAAATATACCTACTAGATATAAAAACAAAAACTGGTTCGGGACTTGATGCCGCACGGTTAATTAGAGAAGAATATGATGATTGGGTTTCAATGATAATAATTATAACAGCATATAATGAATATAAATATGAAGCTTTAGAAAAAAGATTAATGTTAGTTGATTTTATAAATAAACTATCTAACTTTGAAGAACGACTAAAAGTAGCTCTAATAAGATGTATAAAAAATTATGATAATAGACAAAAATCATTAAAATATACATATAAAAATAATTTATATAATATTGAATTAAGGCAAATAGTTTCAATAGAAAAAGAACCTGATAATAAAAGATGTATTGTTAAAACTATCTCAAACACATATCCAATACCAGGAACACTAAACACAATATTAAAAAAGCTAGATAATAGATTTATAAAATGTTATAGAAACTTAATAATTAATTTAGAACAAATAGAAAAATATTTAATTAAAGAAGGCGAAATAAGATTAAAAAATGGTGATGTTATAAATACAATATCAAGAAATCAAAAAAAGGAGATAATTAAATATGTTAGGGGTCTTCGCTAAATTAATAATAGCAATATTAATATCATACGGAGGTTTTTACGTAATAAAAAGCATTATTAAAAGTAATACAAATTTTTTTACAATTAGAAACAGTATATTAATTTTAATATTATCAATAATAACAGTAATAATGCATAAAGCAAAATATACAGGAATAGAGTCTTTTATAATATTTTTACTAAACATAGTAATAT
>CALVIF010000042.1 GCA_944329395.1 uncultured Bacilli bacterium
AAAACCAAATTTTTCTATATAGTCAAACAAACGCTCTTTTCCTAAGTCTTGGCCTAATTTTACAAATCCTGGATTGCAAGAGTTTTCTAATACTTGAAGAAATGTTTGATCTCCATGACCGCCTGCTTTCCAGCAACGCATAGTTGCTCCATCTACTGTTACACTCCCTGAATCATAAAAATGATCTTTTTCCAAATCAACAATTTTTTCTTCTACGGCTGTTGCCATAGTTACTATTTTGAATGTAACTACTGGAAATGATACAAAAAAACACTTTTTTAGTGTTTTTGCTTATAATAAATTAAATTTTTATTTTAAAAATCAATATAATATGATTTGTTTTTTGTTTCATACTTAAAACTTTTAATTTCTTTGTTTAAATTTAAGTTAATTTGTAACTTAATTTTTGTCTTATTGTCATTTAAATAAGAAATAATTATTTTATTTATAAGTAAGTTTATGTATTTACTTGGATTTTTAAATAGTAATTCATTGGAAATATATTCTATTATTTTATTTATATTTTTATTTTCAAGTTCGGTTGAAAGAAAGTTTATTTTTTCATTTAAATTATCATTTATAGTTTTAAATTCTTTTTCAGAAATATTTTGAGATAAATATAATTTTAATATTTTTTTCTTCTTTAAAGTTAATAATTTTATTTCATTTTTATTTTTTAATTCATTATTTTTTTGATATATTTCAAGTAATTCTTGTTTTATTTTTTTTGAATATGGAGTTATTATTTTTGTTAAAATTATTGTAATAATATTATTTAAATCTATCTCTTTAATTATTGGACTATTGCAAGATGTGGTTCCTTCTTTTAAATATTTATTGCAGGCATAAGTAACTGTTTTTTTTCTTACTATTTTACGGTAAAATGGACTATTATGTTTATAACAAATTAATTTATTAGTATATGGATATATATATGATTGTTTATTAGATATTTTTGATAATTTACTTCTGGTATTTAAAATCTTATTTGCTTTTTCCCATAGTTTTTCTGAGACTATTGAAGGGATTTTTTTATCTTTATATATTATTTGTTCCTGTTTAGGAATAATTAATCTTTTTTTTAGACGATAATCAATTGTTTCGGTAGTGTGTCCGCGATAATATCCTTTATACTTGGGATTTTCTATAATTCGTTTTAATGTTGCTTTATCAAATGGTTTATTATTAGAATTAGTTATATTTTGTTTATAAAGCTCAGCTGATAGTTTATTTAAACCATATTGACCTGTTGCGTATAAGCTAAATATCTTTCTTATTTTATAAGCTTCATCTTCATTAATAGTTAATACACTGTTTTCTTTATCATAACCAGTTATATTACTTGAACCTAGCATTCTTCCTCTTTTAATGGCGTTTTTATGTCCCCATTTTACTCTTAATGATAGTCTTTTTACTTCTTCTTGAGCAAGGCTAGCCATCATATTTAAAATAAACTCCGAATTAGGATCAAAAGTATTAATACCATTGGTTTGAAAAAAAACTCCAACGTTATATTGAAGCAATAATTGAGTATATTTAATACTGTCGGCTAAATTTCTTGAAAATCTCGATACTTCTTTTGTTAATATCAAATCAAAGCGACCTTTTTTAGCATCTTCTATCATATTCATAAATTCTTTTCTTTTGTTAATCGTACTTCCACTTATACCTTCATCTATATATCCTGGTACATAAATCCAATTTTTATTTTCGTTAATATAATTTTTGAAATAATTAATTTGATTTTCTAACGAATTTAATTGTTCTTGGGTTTCTGTAGAAACTCTTGCATAATATGTTACTCGAAGATTAATATCATTTATATTTTCTCCACGATAAATTTTATTATTTACTATCATTTTTTTTACCTATTTTCTGTACTACTTGTTCATATTTATCATAAGAAATCAAATTGGATTGATATAGTTCATTATTTATAATTAATTTTATTTCAGTTATAAATTCTTCTATTTTCATAGTCCCTCCAATATATTTTATTTTATATTTTAAATTTAAGAACAAAAAAAATAAGTTTTAACTTATTTTTTATTATATATATTAATATATTTATGAACATTTAATCTTTATTTTTTTGTATACTGAAATTTTGCTTGTTGACCTAAATTGCTTCTTATAGTTTCTTTTTTTTGCTCATTTAAATTTATTTTTTCATGGAGTAAGACTATTAACTTATTAGCCTTTGTTATAGCATTATTACATTTTGCTATGTCTTCTTCTATTATTTCTAATTCACTATATTGTTGTTGGAGACGTTCAATATGTAAATCTTCTGAGTGGTCATCTAAATGTAGTCCTAGGCTAGCACACATTTCTTCTAAAGACTGAATGGTATCATCAACTGTACTAAAACTTAATTGTGATTGATAATCATGTGAAGCTGTTAAAGTAAGTGTTTGTAAAAAATTATTAATATATTGATCCATTAGTTTGCTTCGTTCTTCACTTGTAAAACGACTTGTTTGATCAATAAAGTCACTAAGTAAGTTAAACATGTCACTATCTCTTACATTTTGATATGTTTTTAGACCTCTTATTTTTTTAAAAAATAACCAAACTTGTTCTGGCTTAATTTGTAAACGTAAAATTTCTTTAATTTGTAATTCTGTTGATGGATATTTTTCACTTATTTCTTTTATTTGTTCTTGAACTAAAACATCTTCTTTACTATAATACATCTTTTCACTTCCATTTTATAATATTACAATATCATAATTATATTTTTTATTCAATATGTTTCTTTTTGGGTATTTACAATATTGAATGTTGAACCTGGTTCATATGATGACCAGACTGGTAAATTTCTATTTAGAGTTTCTTGATTATAATTTTGGTAAATATTAGGATCATAACTTGGACGTGACCCCATTCCTAAAATTTCACCGGTTTTTGGATCCATTGCAATGGCTAGAGCCATTTCTGGTGAAAACATATCGACAATATTATCTAATTCTCTTTCTATTGATTTTTGAATGTTTATATCAATTGTTAGCGTTAAATTCATTCCATCTTGTGGTTTAACATACATATCTGATATATTTAGTTTATTTCCTTTAGCATCTGAAAAATATTTTATTGCTCCACTTTTTCCTGTAAGATAACTATCATATTGTAATTCTAATCCTGATAATCCTTGATTATCAATACCGACATAACCTAGTGAATGAGATAATAAATTACCATATGGATAATATCTTTTTGCTTCTTTAACTAAGTACACACCGTCAAGATTTAAGTCTGATATTTTTTCGGCAATATCATAGGAAAGTCTTCTTCCTTCTGGATGAACGCGTTCAATAGATGTTTTTTTATAAACATGTTCTTCCATATCTTCGTACGTTACATTAAGTATTTCTGCTAGTTTTTTTGTTGCTGTTTGTTTATCTTTTATTTGATTAGGAATTAAAACAAGACTAGTAGTAGTTAGATTATCTGCTAATACAACACCATTTCGATCAAGGATTAGACCTCTATTAGCTTCAATTGGTAAATCTCTACTCCATAAAGCTGAGGCATATTTATTAAGTTTTTTATAATCTATTACTTGAATGTAGAAAACTCTTACTATTATAAAGAAAAAAAGAATTAAAATTATTAGGAATAATATTTTTATTCGTTCATCTATTTTTTTAAAAAACATATTTCACCTCTTATTAAAGTTTTATGTTTTTATATCAAAAAAATACGTATTAAGTAATACGTATTTTAATTAAATATTTTGACAAATAGTATATGTGTCCATTAAAATTATAGATTCTTCATCGGTTGGTTCTACATAAACGGCTACTTTTGAATCGTTTGTAGTTATAATACCACTTTTTTTAGAACGGAATTTAGCAATATCATCATTTGCTTTTTCATCAATTATAATTCCTAATGGTTTTAATTTATTTAGAACTTCTCGTCTTAAATCTATATCATTTTCACCTGCTCCAGCCGTAAAAACAATAGCATCAACATTACCATCTAGTTCTACATAATATTGGGAAATAAAACGAATAATGGTATTTTTTATCATATCGAAGGCTAATTGAGCCATATTGTCACCTTCTATCATTAATTCTTCAACATCACGAAAGTCATTTTTACCACAAATTCCTTTTAAACCACTTTGTTTATTTAAAATATTAGTAGTTTCAGTTATAGTCATATTAGTTTTTTTGCAAATATATTCAATAATTGATGGATCAATATCTCCTGAACGAGTTCCCATCATTAATCCTGCAAGTGGTGTTAGTCCCATAGTTGTGTTATAGCAAACACTATCTTTTATAGCCGCAATTGAGGCCCCACTACCTATATGGCAAACAATTAGGTTTAATTTTTCTTTAGCAAGTTTTTCTTGCATAACTTTAGTAATGTATCGATAACTAGTTCCATGAAATCCATATTTTCTAACACCATATTTTTCATACCATTCAAAAGGAACTGGATAAAGAAAATTTTCTTTTGGCATACTTTGATGAAATGATGTATCAAAGACAGCTACTTGTGGAATATCTTTAGATACTATTGTTTCTAAATACCTAATAACATTTATTGCTGGTGGTAAATGAAGTGGTCCTAAATCAATAATAGATTCAATATTTTTTATAACTTCTTCATCAATTTTTACTGATTCTGCATAAAACTCCCCACCATGAAGTACACGATGACCAATTCCTTTTATTTCATCAAGACTGTTAATTAATTTATTATCAATAAGTTCTTGAAGCACTATTTTTACTGCTTCTGCATGGTCTTCAATAAATTTTGACTTTTTTATTTTATTTCCATCCATTTTTAATGTCAAGAAACAATCAGGTAATGATATTTTTTCTACATGAATATTAATCAATTCCTTTTGTTCTGGCATTTCATATAAGGAAAACTTTAATGATGAGCTTCCCGCATTAACTACTAAATATTTTTCTGTTCGCATATTCTCCTCCTAATTTAATTTTATGCTAACATTTTACTTCTTCTTTGTCAATATGAGAAAAAATTTAGTTTAATTATAATCTTTTAAAATTGTGCTTTTAATCTTTTTTTAGGTTATAAAAAAAGAAAGTTTTCACTTTCTTTTTTGTATTAGGCTAGTTCATTAACTTTTTCGCTAATTAATATTTTTAAAACAGTTGTTAAATGTTTTTGATCATCTTCTTTATAATATTCATTATAAATTCTTATTAAATTTTTATCTGATAAATTTGTAAGACTTTTTTTCAATTCCTCTATACGTACTTTATTTTTTTCATTTGCTGAAACACTTTGCATAAAGTCTTCAAAAGAAGGTTCAGGTATATTTAGAATTTCTCCAGAGCTATGAATAACATTATATAACCAATTTGCGTTTGTTAGTTCATCTTTAAAGATATTAGATATTTTAACATTGGAAATATGAAGCTTATCTGTTGATGGAGTTGTTATTTCTATACCATCTACAAGTGATAACATGGCTATAATTGGTGCCATTTCTTTTTCTTGTAATTCTTCTTTATTTTCTTCTTCAACTTCTTTTGGTTCTTCTTTTATATCTTTTTCTTCAATAACTTTACCTATATGATTTAACATTGCTAGGCGTGTATAGCAATTTATTTTTAAATTACTATATTTAGCAATGAAATCTTCTAACTCTTTTGGTGAATCAAATACTTTAATTTCATCAAATTCTTTTTTCTCGGCTTCAAAAATATCTAATAATTCATGATAAATTACATTATCTGTGAGACTACCAGCAACCATTGGGATATCGGAAGCAGGATTTTCATCTGGTTCTTCTTCAATAATTAGAGGATTGTTTTTAGTATATTCTAGATATTGTTGTTGTAGCTCTTCTACTAATCTTTCTGGAAGAATTGCCAAATGTTTTTCTAACTTACTTGTATGTGTAATTATATCATTTTCTAAATTTTCTTTAGCTTCTTCTGTTTTTGCTACTTGCAATTTAGCATCTAATGTTCGTAATGCCACTAAATGGTCATAAGCAGCATTATAATGTGCTTCTGCTTTTTGGTTTGCATGAATTGCCTTTTTTAATTTATCATATTCCATATCAATTTGGGTTAGACGATCTGTTAGTAAATCAGCATCAATGTTATCCTTACTATCTAATAAGGTTTTTTTATAAGTTTCCAAGCTTGATAATTTTTGTTTATTAATTTCAACTCTATTTTTCAATTGGCCTAAATATGTTGTCATATACTTTTCCTCCTCTTTATATTTTACTTTCATCATCGATTTGCGCTAATACTTCTTGTATCATTTCTAATTCTTGAGATGATGTTATATCTTCTAAAACTCCTGTTCCAACAACGGGATCAAAAGATGAAACATAAATGTTTTTACGACCATTGGTACCAAAACTATGATCGGTATATCCAACGTAATTTTTGCCTGTTTCCTTACAATCAAAAGTAAATAAGACATCACATTCTGCTTCTTTTCCATCTTTCATTATTGTTAATTTTTCTGCTATTGTTCCCATTTTTATCCTCCGTAAAATATCTACTCTATTCTATATCATTATAATTAATTATTTTGTCGTTGTCAATTTATACCGGTTATTTTAATAGAAATATTTTCTTTTTCTTTAATATCTTCTTTAGCTCTAATAATTAAATAGTAACTATCAGTACTTTTTTTATCTTTTGTTAATTTATTTCCTTTTATATTATTGGTAGATGATTCACTAGTAAGTAAATTTTTAGTTTCATTATTTTTATATAACTTTATTTGAGCTGAAGTGCTATTATTTGTTATTTCTATATCATAGTTAATTTCAGTTGAAGCTTGTTTTTTATCTTTATAATTAGTTATCATAAATTTATATTCTTTTATTTGATCTTTTTTCATATTTGATAAATCTACTAAAAATGTATTATTAGTTGTTTTTTCTAATATAGGAATAGTTAAATCTGCTTCTTGTCTTTTTTGATATTCTTCTTTTACATTTTTAGCTTTTATGCCTAAAATAATAACAATAAATAGTAATGTAATAAATGTAACTGTTAAAAGTTTTTCTGTAAGTGTTTTTGGTATAAATTTGTCTATTATTGATTGTTTATTTTTGGTGTTTTTAGATTTTAATTTTTTATTAACCTTTTTTTGATTATTAGTCATCTATATTACCTCTATTCATACAATTTATTTAATTTTTCTGCTATTTTTAATTTATATTGTTCTTTTTCTAAATCTGTTATACTGCTTTTAAAAACCGATGTTGAAACATCTTCTTCTATTATGGCATTTTCTTCTATATCACTATTTAAATTAAAATTTAAATTTATTACTTCTATCGATTTGTTTGTAACTTTTAAATTTAATCTTTGAACGATGTTATATGAATAATCATGTTTTGTTTTAGTTATAATATTTTGATAATTACTTATCCAATTTATATTGCCATTATCAAAATTAAATTCAATTTCCTTAATATGGTCATCGTTATATAAAAGTAAATGTCCTATTTTTTGATTATTAGTATCAAAAATATCTATATATGTTTTGTTAGTATTTTGATTAATTTTTAAATTATAAATTTTTTTATTATTTTTTAATACTTCACCATTATTATTTTCTAGATTATATGAAATTGTAAAACTATTTTTATCATCAATTATTAGAAACTCATATTTTAATTTTTTTTGAGTAATTTCTGTTTGATATATATTGAAAATTACCTTTACATTTTCTGGAAAAGCTTTAAAATTTTTAATAAGAGAAATTAAGCTATTTTTTAAAGGCAAATTATTTAAAAAACTATCTTCTTCTATTGAAGATGTTATTGTGTCTAATAATATAGGAAGATTTTCATTATTAATTAATAATGAAATTTTATTATATTGGTGTATTTTATTATTAATAATTAATTTTTCTTTAGAAATAGTTAAATAGTTAGAAATTTGAACAGTTAAATTTTTTAATATTGTAGAATTTATTTTATTTATATTTTGAAGGGGATTTTTCTCAGCTGTTTCAAAATAATTATTATTTCCATTATTTATGTAATTATTATTTAAGTCATTTAAATACTGATATTCTGTGAAATCTTGAATTAAATATTTACTAGTATAATATGGTTGATTATATAGACTACTGTTAAATAAAAAAAGAAATTTTTCATTGAAATTATCTTGAATAAAGGTTACTGTTCCAGTAATATTAGATAGATTTTTAAAAAGATTCGAATACTTAAGAGAGATTTCATCTATTGATGAGTTTTGTGTGAAATATGGACTATTTATAGACATTTTAAAATTTGAATTTATTGTCATATTTGAATTTTTATCATTAATAATTTGTTTTGACAATAAAGTGTTTTTATTTGAACTGTAATAAATAGAACTAGTTAAATTTTCTACGAATTTAGAAATAACTCTTTTCGGACTAGTTAGATACGTAATATATAATCCTGTAGTAATTAATGTTAATGAAATAAATAGCATAATTACACCTAGCTTGAACATTTTACTTTTCCTTCTCACAGTATCACTCCCTGTATTATAATAATTATATCATGTTGTTTTTTGTCGAACAAGTTCTATTATAGAGTATTTTAAGTTTTTTAATACTTTAAATATTTCTATAAAAAAAAAGTCAAATGACTTTTATTTTTTGATTGATTTAGCAATTATACTCAATTGGTATGGAACTTTTATATTAATTGGCTGACTATTGTAGTCAAACGTTGCGATTATATTTAATTCTAATTCTTCATTAGGTTGTAAAACTTTACCTATAATATTATTGTGTGTGATTTTTACAGGGGAAATACTAGCGATAGCTGCAGAGTCTGTTAAATAATCTGGTTTTTCTACTAAATTGATTATTTCTGCTGGAATGTTTCCTGTATTTTTAATTATTATTTTAGAACCAATTTCATCTCGGGGAGCATATAGATTAAATTCAAGATTAATGGTTTGATTAGAATTTGTAATACTTGTCGCTACTGTAGGTGCAATGTTTCCACCTTGAACTGGGGTTCGTGGTTCAGTTTTAATAAAATCGACTGAAAAATGAGGTTTATTATTTTTATTATTATTTAACTGCATTGAAATAAGAGCAAAACCTATTCCTAAGCTTACTATTGTTAAACATAATATAATAATAATGTAATTTCTTGTTTTAAGTAATCTTTCCATTTTTATCCTTCCTTTAAATTAATTATTAGTTATTAAACTATGGTTAAAATTTAGGACTTAGTTTTAACTTTATTTCTAAGTTTTCTCCGATTGGAGTACCAGGTGAAATTGATTGTTCTGTTACATAGCCGACTCCTTCTAAAACTACCTTTATTCCTAATTTTTGAAGAAAGCTACTAGCTACTTTTGATGATAACCCCATAACATTAGGAACAGTAATGTTATTATCATTTGTAATTAAATATAGTGTATCATCATTTGTTATTATATCATTTTTTTCTGGGTATTGTTTTATAATTTTATCACCATTACCAATTATATTATATTTTATTTGTTCCTGTGATAAAATAGTTTTTACTGTTTCAGTTTTTTTATTAACATAATTTGATAATTTATAATTATTTACTTTTTCTTCTTTCAGATTTTCTTCTTTTCCATAGTATTTAGAAAGATTATTTACTAATTCTTTTACAGCATTTGAAATTGGTTTTTGACTACCATTAGTTGGTCTTTTAACTGAAGCATAAATAATATACTGTGGATCACTTTTTGGATAAACTCCGGCAAAAGATGAAATAATATCTTCTTTTCCTGTTAAATATCCTCCACCATTTTCATTGGCAATTTGAGCAGTTCCTGTTTTTCCGATAAGTTCTCCTGACTCTATTTTATAACCACTACCAGTATTACCATAGCCATTGACACAATCGTCCATCAATTGGAGCATTTTTTGAACGGTGGAAGTTGATGCAACTCTTTCGGTTTCTTTTCTTGTATTTTCAAGAATTATTTCACCTGTTGTAGAATCAACTATTTTAGAAACGATGTATGGTTTTAGCAAAATACCATCGTTTGTTAGTGGTGTCATTGCTTGTAAGTTTTGAGCTGGAGTTGTAGTAATACCTTGACCAAAACCAGCATTGTAAATTTCTGTTTCGTATTTAAAAGATACATCGCCTGCACTTTCATTTGGTAATGATATTCCTGTTTTTTTACCAAAGCCTAATTTTTTAAAATATTGACGAAGCATCATACTATCCATTTTATCTTTAATTAAATTAATTATGGCAACATTACTACTCATGGCATAACCTTTATCATAAGTTAACATTCCCCAACCAGCACGATTCCAGTCTCCTATTTCTGTTCCATCTGATGTTACGTAAACACCTGATTTATACGTATCAGAGCCATTATATACACCATTTTCTAAAGCAGCCATATAAGTAAATGTTTTCATTGTACTTCCTGGTTCAAATGGGGCTGCAACAAACATATCAAGGTAGTTGGTTATATTTCGTATATTTGGATCAAATGATGGTGATGTTGCGGTTCCCAAAATGGCACCAGTTTTAGCATCCATTACGCTTAACGTAAACCATTCAAAGTCATAGTTAATATCAGCATTATCTAAAGCTTGTTCTATAAAAAATTGGACATTATTTTCAATAGTTAAATAAACATCTTTTCCTTGGATAGCTTCACTACTTAATACGTCAGTATCAGCAATCTGATAGCCCCTTAAATCTTTTTGATAAGTTAAGAAGCCATCCTCACCTTTTAAAAGTGAATTATATTGTTTTTCAATTCCCATTTCGCCTACTATTTCTTCTTCTCCAGTTTCACTATTAACATTGCTTTTTGCATAACCAATTGTGTATGACGCAAAATCTCCTTTTGGATAATAACGCTTATAGCTTTCAATAAAATCTATACCAGGAAGGTTTAAGAGTTCAATTTTTTGTTTTGTTAGTTCTGTTAAGTTTTTACCTT
>CALVIF010000043.1 GCA_944329395.1 uncultured Bacilli bacterium
TTTTTTTATTTTAATTTTTATTTTTCTTTATTTTATAATTTTGTTTGTTATTTAAATTTTTCTTATATATATTTGTTTTTTTTATTATTTTGTGTTATAATTAGCGAATTGATAGGGGGAATTATTATGTTAGGCAGTGTTGCATTATTTGGAAATTTTTCTTGTTCAATTGATTCAAAATCAAGAATTATTATTCCTAGTTTATTTAATGCAGAAAAAGGAGAGCAGGTTGTTTTTTGTTTAAGTGATGTTGCTAAAAATGTTATTGATGTTTATCCGACTGTTAAAATTAGTGAAATCATTGGTCGATACGATGAAATTATTTTTAATTCAACTAACGCAGAGCTTATATTAAAATCACAAGAAGCAAGAAATAATTTATGTAAGTCAGTTATTGAACAGGCAACGATAGAAAGTCAACGTCGTCTTTTTATTAATCCTAATATTTTATCAATTCTTGGTAATCCTAGTAGATTATATTGTTTAGGAGAATATAATAGAGTAAAGATTTTTGGTAATATAGAGCAATGTGAAGAATATGTTGGCCATTGTTATGTTAAGCGGTGATAAGAATGAAGAAAGATGATTTAGTAAGATTAAAAGCAAGTTTTGATTGTGGATGTAAATATAGTCAATACGTTGGTGGTGATGGACCTGTTTATGATGAATTGAGTTATGATCAAATAATATCAATGTCTAACTCTGAGGTGGCTGTTAATAGCTCTATCAAATTAATGCGTGATATGATTTTATTTCTATCTAATAGAGATATTTCTTATAATGGAATAGCAATTTGTCCTATATTTTCTATTTTTGTTAATAATGATTATATTGATAAAAATGGTAATATAGTTAGTATGGATGGAATTTTAGATGATTATGTTGGTATATCTTTTGATATGGGGTATGTTTATTCTAAAAAGAATTATTCAAAAGTATTTCAAATTAGTGAAGTAGATGATAACGAAGATATATTTTATTGTAGGTTTAGTGATTTTGTAATTGGACTTAATGAATGTGGATTTGAACTTGAGCGAATTTCTAATTTTAGAGAATTGAGTAAGTTAGTGTTTGAAGGAAAACAACCAGTTGGCAAAATCCCTATATCGTTTAAAACTAGTAAATTATATAATAAAAAGTAAGAAATGTAATTGTATTACATTTTTTTACATTTTTTAGGATTATTTTATAATTATTTCTTTATTTTCTATAATTTATGCTATAATTTTAGTGTGGAGTGATTTAAATGTTCGTTAATATAAACGATGTTAAGATTAATTACATACAATATGGTGAAGGTAAGGATGTATTACTTTTGCATGGATGGGGTCAAAATATTGCAATGATGAAACCTTTGGGTGATAAATTATGTGATAAATTTAGAGTTACAATAATTGATTTTCCTGGTTTTGGTCAAAGTGATGAGCCATCTGTACCATGGTGTATTAGTGATTATGCATTAATGCTAGAAAATTTAGTTAAAATTTTGAAGATAAAGAAGCCTATAGTAATTGGACATTCATTTGGAGGTAGGGTTGCAATTTATTATTCAGCTAATAATCCAATTGAAAAGCTTGTTCTTTTTGGTAGTCCTTGTATTAGAAACCAAGGGGAATTATCTTTAGGCGTAAAAATATTAAAATCATTGAAAAGACTTCCTTTACTTAATGAATTTGGTGAATATATGAAACAATATATAGGTTCAAGGGATTATAAAGCTGCAAGTCCAATGATGAGACAAATTTTGGTAAATACGGTTAATGAAGATTTATCTTGTTATGCAAAAAAAATAGAAGAACCAACATTATTAATTTGGGGAGAGTCTGATTTGGAAGAGCCTGTTGAAAAAGCTCGAGAATTGGAAAAGATAATGGTTGATGCAGCATTAATTGTTTTACCTGGTACGCATTATGCATATTTAGAAAATTTAGAATATGTGAGTAATATTTTAAGAGATTTTTTTTAGGAGGTTTTTATGTTATTTTATGGATTGATATTTATTGCTTTTATTTTTGCAATAATTTTTAAGTCAAAGAGATTTTTACATATGTTGCAACAAAACTTGTATAATGAAAATAATCGTTATTTGAAATGGTTATTTAGAAATAAAAAATTATTTTGGGATATAGATATATTTATTGTTGCTATAGCTTTGATTGGGAGTTTAGTTACATATGATTTAGAACGTTTTTCTTTATTACTTGGAATTACTTTAATTGTTTTAAATATAATTTTAGGTATTAATTGGAATAATAGAATTAAAAATGATCAAAATAAAAAGCCACTTGTTATAACAAAAAGAGTAAAACGTTTAATTATAACATGTGCAATTTTATATATGATACCTGTAGTTTTATGTATTTTAAATTATAATAATTGTCAGTTTATTTGGATAATGCTATTTGTTTTTAGTGTTATGTTGGTGTTAAATCCATTAATTATATTTTTGGCTAATATAATAAATTATCCTATTGAAAGAGCGGTTTATTATTACTATAAGACTAAAGCACAAAATAAGTTAAAAAGTATGACTAATTTGAAAGTTATAGGTATTACTGGTAGTTATGGTAAAACTAGTTCAAAAAATATTTTGAGTGATATTTTAAATATTAGATATAATGCATTGCCAACACCAAGAAATTTAAATACATATAATGGTTTAATTATGACTGTTAATAATAATATGGATAAATTTACGGATATATTTATTGCTGAAATGGGGGCATATGTTAAAGGGGAAATCAAAGGTTTATGTAATTTGGTTAAACCTAAATATGGAATTTTAACTACAATTGGAACTGCTCATTTGGAATCTTTTGGAAGTGAAGAGAATATTATAACTGGTAAATTTGAACTTATAGAATCTTTACCTAGTGATGGTTTTGCTGTCCTTAATGGTGATGATCCAAAACAGGTTAATTACAAACTTAAAAATAAAGTTAGGGTTATTTGGATTGGTATTGATAATCAAGATGCTGATGTTAGGGCTTGCAATATAAAGTGTTCGTCTAAAGGAACTAGTTTTGATGTAATGTTTGGAAATAATAAAGAAAAATATAGGTTTGAAACTAAGTTACTTGGAAAACATAATGTATATAATATTTTGGCTGGAATTGCATGCGGATTTGAATTTGGAATTACTGTTGAAGAATTACAGTCTGCTGTTAAAATGATTAGACCGGTAGAACATAGACTTGAATTAAAAAAAATGGGATTATTTTATCAAATTGATGATGCATATAATTCGAATCCGGTTGGAGCAAAAAATGCTTGTGAAGTTTTAGGAATGATGGATGGAATTAAAATCGTTGTTACTCCAGGTATGATTGAACTTGGTGAAAAAGAAAATTATTATAATAAAGAATTCGGAAAGCAAATTGCTGAGGTAGCTGATTATGTTGTTTTGATAGGTGAAAAGAGAACTAAGCCAATTTTTGAAGGATTAATGAGTAAAGGTTTTTCTAATGAAAATGTTGTAGTGTTTAATGATGTTAGAAAAGCATATAATTTTATTAATAGCTTAAGTGATGGTAAAAAAGACATTTTTGCTTTATTTGAAAATGATTTACCTGATACATATAATGAGTAGGAGGTTTTTATATGAAAATTAGATTAGGTGTTATTTTTGGTGGTGAAACAGTTGAGCATGAAGTAAGTATTATTTCTGCTATTCAAGCAATGAATAAAATAGACCAAGAAAAGTATGAAATTATTCCAATATATATTACAAAAGATAGAGAATGGTATACAGGTGATATGTTAAAAGATATAGAGTTTTATCAAGATCTATCTTTGATTAAGAGATATACGGAAAATGTTGTTTTATATTGTGATAATGGTAGATATGTTTTACAAAAGAAGGGTGGCTTATTTAAGAGGGTTGTTAAGGAAATTGACATTGCATTTCCTATTGTTCATGGTACTAATGTTGAAGATGGCGTATTACAGGGTTATTTGCAATCAATAGGTATACCATTTGTAGGTCCTAATGTATATGCTGCTGTTGTTGGTCAAGATAAGGCTTTTATGAAAGATATTTGGAATGAAGCTGGATTACCAATGACTAAATATGTTTGGTTCTATGATAGTGATTATAAACGTGATAGTGAAGAGATTGTTAAATTAGTTTCTAAATTAAAATATCCCGTTATTGTAAAACCAGCAACTACGGGTTCTAGTGTTGGTATTAATGTTTGTGATAATGATGAGAAGTTAATTGAGGCAATTGATGAGGCAGTTCAATATGATCAAAAAATAGTTGTTGAAGAGTTGGTACAAAATTTAAAAGAAGTTAATATTGCTGTTATGGGAAATTATGAACATCAGAAAGTTAGTGAAATTGAGGAAGTTTTATCGGCAAATAAATTTTTAACTTTTGCTGATAAATATATTGGTAATGGAAAAGGAAAACTTAAAACATCAAAATATGCTGTAAAAACTTCTAAGGGGATGGCATCAGCTAACAGAAAGTTACCTGCTGATTTAAGTAAGGAAATGCGTGAGAAAATAGAGGAAGTTGCTATTAAGGCATTTAAGGCTTTAGGAACTTCTGGCAATAGTAGAATAGACTTTTTAATTGATGAGAATTCTAATAAAATTTATATTAATGAAATCAATTCTATTCCAGGAAGTTTAGCATTTTATTTATGGGATGCTAAGGATGTTGATTTTACTTCTGTATTAGATGAAATGATTAATATTGGAATTAAGGATTATAAAAAGAGAATTAGTAAAACTCATTCATTTGATTCAAATATTTTGCAGGGATTTGCTATTAATGGTGGTATAAAAGGTATGAAAGGGGTTAAAGGAAAGTTAAGATAACTTTCCTTTTTATGTTAATGAGTCGAATTTTGATTTTAATTAGGAAAGAAAATAGTGATCTTTCTAATAAAAAATATATTGATGCAGTTGAAAGGGGAGGTGGTAGTGTTGTTTTAATATATGATTCATATAGTATAAAAATGTGTCATTATTATTTGAAAAATGTTTCTGGTATTTTATTACCTGGTGGTGATTGTGTTGGTGTGCTTGATTTCTTTTTAATTAAATATGCAATAAAACATAAGTTGAGTTTACTTGGAATATGCCAAGGAATGCAATCTATGGCTTTATATGGTAGTAATGATAAATTACTTGAAATTGGTAATTATAATCATAAAAAAGAAGAAGGGTATGTACATTCAGTAGAATTAGTTGATAGTAAGATAATTAATATTTATGGTAGAAAAGAAATTATGGTTAATTCTCATCATTTGCAAACGGTAGCAAAAAGTCATAATTTTTTAGTTGTTGGTAAATCAAGTGATGGCCTTATTGAGGCAATTGAGTCTAATAATGAATTGTTTCAAATTGGGGTACAATGGCATCCTGAAAGAATGATAGATTACGATGAGAAAAGTCTGGAACTGTTTAAAACGTTTATTGGACAATAAAAAAACGACTTATTAATAAGTCGTTGATTTCTAAATGGTGGGGTGTTAGGGATTCGAACCCTAGACCCACTGATTAAGAGTCAGTTGCTCTACCAACTGAGCTAACACCCCAAACTTGATTTGCATAATTTATTTTATACTAAAATTTTGATATTTACAAGTGTTTTTTTGTTTTTTTATTATAATTAGTTATTTATGGGGGATTTTTTTATTTTTTATGATAAATATGAAAAAAATACTTGACTTAAATTGATAGTTTATAGTATTCTATATTTGCAGTTGAAAAAGTATTTGAAAAAAAGAAATTTTAGTATTGCAAAATTCATTTATGTATAGTACAATGAATGAGTAACTTGTGATGGACCTGTAGCTCAGTTGGTTAGAGCACACGCTTGATAAGCGTGGGGTCACAGGTTCAAGTCCTGTCAGGTCCACCATTAATAGTGCCTCAATAGCTCAGCTGGTTAGAGCACTTGACTGTTAATCAAGGGGTCCTAGGTTCAAGTCCTAGTTGGGGCGCCATTTTTTATGGCCAGTTGGTGAAGTGGCTTAACACACTGCCCTTTCACGGCAGCATTCACGGATTCGAATTCCGTACTGGTCACCATTTGATTTTTACTCAGATTATTCTGAGTTTTTTTTATTTATTTGTTGACTTTATTTTGAATATAATGTAATATTATATGTGCGGACGCATTAAATGGAGTAGTACTCAAGAGGCTGAAGAGGCGCCCCTGCTAAGGGTGTAGGTCGGGCAACTGGCGCGCGAGTTCAAATCTCGCCTACTCCGCCATTTTGAAATTACCTTGCTTTGCAAGGTTTTTTTTTTTAATAATAATAATAAATTGTTTTTATTTAGTTATTTTGATATACTTTTAGTAGGAGTGTTGATATGATGAATAAATTATTAAAAACATTTTTTAAAGATTTTAATAAGATTAATAATTATTATGATTATTTGATTGATAAAACTAAAAGATTGGAATATGTTGGTATTACTAATGAATGGATAATTGATAATTTTTATTTATTAGTTGAACATAAAACTGATATATTGAATGAGAAAAAGATAATTAATAAGGGAATAAAAAAAGCTGATGCATTATATTTTTGTTTAAAACAGATTGTTGAAAAAAATAATTATAGTGTTGGTTTTAAATATTTAGTTGAACAGTTACGTCAATATCAAAAGGAAACTAATAAATTTTTTTCATATCAAGAAATTAATAATATTAAAAATATATTAGTGTTTATTTATACTAATCAGTTAACAAAATTATGTGACGAAGAATTAACAAAATTAGTATCTAGTGAAAAAATAAAAAAAATTCTTGCTGAACATGATGGCAATGATATTAAATTAGGAGATTTTTTAGATGATAATCTTGATATTGAAAAAAGTCATCATTATTTTTACGAATTGAATAATCAATTAAAAGAGTTGGGTGCAAAAAGTAACTGTATTTTTAAAGAATTAAATGAGTATTTAAAAGATAAAAAGGTTAGTTTAAAAGAGATAATTAATGATGAGTATCAGGCAAGAATTGAGAATGATTTATTAATTTCAAATATATTTAATGATTTGAGAAGATTTTTTGAGTTGTCATTGGAAGATTTATATGAAAAAGTATCTAAAACTGAAAAAATTTTATTGAGTGATAAAATATATAGTAAAATGACTGTTGAGTCAAAAAATTTATATCGTAGACAAGTTGAAAAATTGGCAAAAAAGAATCATTGTAGTGAAGTTGAATTTTTAAATAAAATAATCGATACTGGTAGTTATGATGATTATCATATTGGGTTTAAATTATTTAAAAATAGTAATAAAAATATTTTTGTCATTATCTATATATTTATAATATTTTTGGCAACAATTATATTGAGTTGGTTTGCTTCAAAGTATTTTATTAATATTAGAATCTTGGGATTTGTTATTTTACTTATTCCTATTAGTCAATTATTTATGCAAGTATTTAATCATTTTTTGATTAATATTGTTCCTACTAGACCATTACCTAAAATGGATTATTCTAAAGGTATTCCTGATGAGGATGCTACAATGGTTGTAATTCCAACAATTGTAAGTGATAAGAATAAAATTAAGGAAATGTTTGATATTTTGGAAACATTTTATTTAATTAATAAAAGTGATAATTTATATTTTACTTTACTTGGTGATACTAAAGCAGCTAATGAGAAGATTATGCCTTATGATGATGAGTTATCTAGTTATGGTAAAGAAATTTGTGATAATTTAAATAAGAAATATAAAAAGAAATTATTTTATTTTATTTATAGAAAACGTATTTGGAATGCAAAAGAAAATTGTTATTTAGGTTATGAGAGAAAGAGGGGAGCTTTATTACAATTTAATAAAGTTTTGTTGCATGAGACCAATAAAGAATTTGAAGATAAATACTTTAATGTTAATACTCTTTATAATAATAATTTGGATATAAAATATGTAATTACTCTTGATACTGATACAAGATTGGTTTTAAATACAGCTTTAAATTTGGTTGGTGCTATGGCACATCCAATGAATAGGCCGGTATTAAATAAAGAGGGAACTAAAGTTATTAAAGGATATAGCTTGATGCAACCTAGAGTTAGTGTTGATATTGAAGCTACTAATAAAAGCTTGTATAGTCAAATTTTTGTTGGTATAGGTGGATTTGATACTTACACAGCTATTGTGCCTAATCTTTATCAAGATGCGTTTGGTGAGGGTAGTTTTGTTGGGAAAGGTATTTATGATTTAAAGGTGTTTAATCAGATTCTTGGTGAGGCTTTTCCTGAAAATTTAATTTTATCACATGACTTATTGGAGGGTAATTATTTAAGATGCGGTTATGTATCAGATATTGAATTAATTGATGACTTTCCATCTAAATTTTTAACAGATATTACTCGTCACCATCGTTGGGCAAGAGGGGATGTTCAAATAATAGGTTGGTTGTGTAATAAGGTTAAAAATGCTAAAGGAAATATTGTTAAAAATCCGATTAATTTACTTGGCAAGTTTAAAATATGTGATAATATTGTTAGAATGTTTTTACAACCGATGTTATTATTGACTCTTATTTGTGGAATATTTTTTAGCAAGGTTAATCCTTTATGGTGGATTAGTTTAGTTTTATTAGAGGTTGCAATTCCAGTAATTATATTTTTGCGAAGTAAAATTGTTAAAAATAATGGTAAATTAAATGTTTATTATAATAATTTATTGTATGGTGGCCGTAGTGTTTTAACTAGAACATATATTGTATTAGCGACAATTCCATTTTATACTAGACTTTATATGGATGCGTTTATTAGAACAATGTATCGTTTATTTATATCTCATAAGAATTTGCTTAATTGGATTACGGCTGAAGAAGTTGAAAAAACAGTTAGAGGTGATTTAAAAAATTATTTTAGAAATTTTGGAAGCAATATTTTAGTTTCTATATTGTTAATCATTTTTGGTTTTCTTTTTGAAAATGTTTATGCATTTATTTTTGCAATTATTTTCTTTAGTGCTCCATTTTTATTGTATTATGTTAGTAAAGATATTAATCATGATCAAATAGAATTGAATAAAGATGAGGTTTCTGATATTTACGATGTTGCACGTAGAACTTGGAAATATTTTGATGAAAATTTAATTGAAAAGTATGATTATTTAATTCCTGATAATTATCAAGAAAATAGAGAACAAAAATTAGATTTGCGTACTTCACCAACCGCTATTGGTTATTCGCTTACAAGTATAGTTAGTGCATATGAGTTAGAATTTATTGATAAAGATAGGGCTATTGATTTAATAGGTAAAGTTCTTCATAGTATTGATAATTTAGAAAAATGGAATGGTCATTTATATAATTGGTATGATATCAAATCTAAAAAAGTTTATAATCCAAGATTTGTCTCAACAGTTGATTCTGGTAATTTGATGGCTGCATTAATTGTTGTTTTAGAATTTTTAAATAAACTTGACGAAAAAGACGTAATTAAAATTTGTCAAAAGTTAATTGAAAATATGAATTTCAAAAAATTATATACTAAAGGTAATGTTTTTAGTATTGGATATGATGAAACTGAAGAGAAATTATCAATATATAATTATAATAAGTTTGCTAGTGAGTCTCGATTAATTAGTTATTTGGCTATTTGTTTAGGAGATGTTCCTGCAAAACATTGGTTTTGTTTGGATAAATCATTGACTACATACAAGGGACGTAAGGGGCTTATTTCTTGGTCAGGAACTTCTTTTGAGTATTTTATGCCTTTAATATTTATGAAGAATTATCCTAATACGTTGTTGGATGAATCTTATAATTTTGCTTATTTTTGTCAAAAGGATTATATAAATAGTGTTTCTAAGACTTTGCCTTGGGGAATAGGAGAAAGTGCTTATGATGAGTTGGATAATTCATTAAATTATAAATATAAGGCATTTTCTACACCATATTTGAAGGCTAAAGAGGATAAAGAAAATAGGATTGTTTTATCTCCATATTCTTCTATTATGGCTATGGAGTTATTTCCAGAAGATATTTATGAAAATATGAAGAAATATAGAGAGCTTAATATGTATAATAAGTATGGCTTTTATGAGTCTTATGATTATGATAATAATGGTGTTGTTGAAGCATATTTTGCTCATCATCAGGGAATGATTTTGGCAGCTCTTACTAATCATTTAAAAGCTGGAGCTATTCAAAAATATTTTCATAGTAATGTAAATGTAAAAACTTTTGATATTTTGTTAAAGGAAAAAGTTCAGCTTAGAACAAGTATTGATATGAAAATGGCTCGTTATAAAAAATATGATTATCAAAAAGAACGTATTGAAAATGATATTAGAGCATTTAATTATATTTCATATATGCCAGAGGTTTCAGTTTTATCTAATAAAAAATACTGTTTACTTATGAATGACAGAGGAAATAGTTTTTCAAGATATAGAACTTTACAATTAAATAGATATCGTAAAGTTACGGAACAAGATTATGGATTATTTATGTATGTTAGGGATTTAAAAACTA
>CALVIF010000044.1 GCA_944329395.1 uncultured Bacilli bacterium
GTATTTGAAGGTGGACAATTACCATTATATAGAAGACTTCCAAAAAGAGGATTTACTAATGGAAAGTTTAAAACAAGATATGCTGTTATCAATTTATCAGATTTAAATGTTTTTGAAGATGGTACAGTAGTTACACCAGCTTTATTAAAAGAAACTGGAATAATAAAAAATCAATTAGATGGAATAAAAATATTAGGAAATGGTACATTAGAAAAAAATCTTACAGTTCAGGCACATAAATTTTCAAATACAGCTTTAGAAAAAATTAAAGAGACAGGAAGTAAAGCCGAGGTGATCTAATATGTTTTCTACTATGAAGCAATTATTTTCTCCAATAAATAAAGATTTAAGACAAAGAATTTATTTTACATTAGGAGCATTAATGATCTTCATATTAGGTATCTCAATTAGAGTACCCGGTACCCAAGAGCTTACAAGTAATTTGGGGTTCTTGGAATTAATAAACGCCATGGGCGGTGGAGCACTTCAAAATTTTTCAATATTTGCCCTAGGTGTTACACCATATATTACAGCTTCGATTATTATGCAACTATTGCAAATGGATATAATTCCATATTTTGTAGAATTAAGCAAACAAGGACCAACTGGTAGACAAAAATTAAATCAAATAACAAGATATATTGGAATAATCTTTTCATTTATTGAAGGATATGCCTTGTCATTTGCTTTTATTGGAAATGCAGGTAGTCCAATTGAATATTTATACATTTCAACAGTATTAACTGCAGGTACAGCATTTCTATTGTGGTTAGGTGATCAGATTACTCAAAAGGGTATTGGAAATGGCTTAAGTCTTATAATTATGGCCGGAATTATTGCTACATTACCGCAAATGTTTATTGATGCATTTACGAACCTGATATCATTTGATGCTACAGCGCAAATGATAACGCTAGGAGCAGTAAAATTTGCCATATTTGTATTATTATATTTTGCAATAGTTATTGGTGTAATTTTTGTTCAAGAAGCAGAAAGACGTATTCCAATTCAGTATTCAAATAAGTCTACAAGCGTTTTTGGAAGCGCTGCTCAAAATTTTATGCCAATTAAACTTAATTCCGCTGGTGTTATTCCAGTAATATTTGCCTCAAGTCTATTATCTGTTCCAAGTATAATAGCTCAGGTAGCAAATAAAGAAAGTTTAACTTTGTTTGTTCAAAAATATTTAACATACACAACTCCAGTAGGTTTCTTAATATATGTTGTTTTTATCTTCTTTTTTGCATATTTCTATACATTTATTCAATTAAAACCAGAAGAATTTGCGAAAAATTTACAAGAAAACGGTGGCTACATTCCAGGTATTAGACCTGGTGAAGAAACAAAAAAACACATAAGTAGAGTGCTATCAAGATTAACTATATTAGGAGCAACATTTTTAGTAATTATTGCAGGATTACCAATTTTATTTTCGAATTTGACAAGTTTGCCAACATCCGTATCAATTGGTGGAACTGGTTTGCTAATTGTAGTTGGAGTAGCACTAGAAACGTACAAACAATTAGAAGGAAGCCTATTAACAAGAAGTTATAAGAGAGGCTATAGTAGAAGGTAATATATGAAAAACATTATGTTTATAGCTCCACCTGCTGCAGGTAAAGGTACTCAGGCAGAATTAGTGGTAGAAAAATATAATATTCCTCATATCTCAACTGGAGATATTCTACGCGATATATCTAAAGAAGATAGTGAAATAGGACATTATATATTTGAAACTTTATCAAGTGGTAAACTTGTAAAAGACGAAATTACATACCAATTAATTGAAGAACGTCTAAGAAATGATGATTGTAAAAATGGTTTTATAATTGATGGCTTTCCAAGAACACTAACACAAGCTATTGAATATGATAAAATTTTAGAAAAGTTAGGATATGAAATCGGTAATGTAATATACATTAATATGAATGAGAAAACCTTGGAAAAAAGGATTACAGGTAGAAGAGTTTGTGAAGATTGCAAAACAATTTATAATATAAATGATTCAAATAGTTCTCCACAAATCGAATCTATATGTGATAAATGTGGTGGAAAATTATATCAAAGAAACGATGATAATTTAGTTTCATTTCAAACACGATATAAAATGTATCGAGAAAAAACAGAACCGATACTAGAACACTATAAAAATAAAAAAGTATTATACGAAGTTAACGGTGAAGAAACTGTTGAAAACGTATTTAAGCAAATAGATGAAATTATCAGTAAAAATAATGGAGATGATTAAATGATTACATTAAAAAGCAAACGCGAAATTGAGCTCCTTTCAATTGCTGGCAATATTGTCTATAAAACACATAAATATCTATTACCATATATAAAAGAAGGAGTTAAAACTAAAGACTTAGATAAATTAGCAGAAGATTATATTAGAAGTCAAGGTGCAACTCCATCTTTTAAAGGTTATGAAGGCTTTCCAACTGCCTTGTGTATAAGCATAAATTCTGAAGTAGTTCATGGATTTCCAAGCGAAAGAGTCTTAAAAAATGGTGATATAATATCAATTGATATTGGTGCTTGCTACAAAGGCTATCACGGAGACTCTGCTTGGACATATGCTGTAGGTGAAATTGATAGCGAAAAAAAATATCTTTTAGAACATACAGAAAAATCACTTTATGTTGGTTTAGAGCAAATAAAGGTTGGAAATCGAATTGGAGATATTAGTTCTGCTATTGAAAAATATGCTAAAGAACACAATCTAGGTGTTGTGAAGGAATTATGTGGACACGGAGTAGGAACAGACGTGCATGAAGATCCAGAAGTTCCTAATTTTGGAATACCAAACACTGGTCCAAAGCTAAAAGAAGGAATGGTAATAGCAGTAGAACCAATGCTAACATTGGGAAGTCCGCGTATTTTTGTTCATGATAATAATTGGACAGTTGAAACAGCGGACCATCGTCCATCAGCCCATTTTGAACACACAGTTGTAGTAACTGCCGATGGATATAAAATCTTGACAGGAGAGTGAAAAGATGGCTAAGGAAGATACAATAGAAATGGAAGGTAAAGTTCTTGAAATAATCCCAGGTGGGAAGTTTAAAGTTCAATTAGAAAATGGACACATTGTGGAAGCCCACGTTTCTGGTAAAATACGAATGAACTATATTCGTATCTTAGCAGGAGATACCGTAATGATAGAACTGTCGCCTTATGATTTAACACGTGGGCGTATTACCTATCGTAAATAATAGGAGGGATAATAATGAAAGTAAAAGCATCAGTAAAGCCAATGTGTGAAAAATGTAAAATTGTTAAACGCAAAGGCAAAATAAGAGTAATTTGTGAAAATCCAAAGCACAAACAAGTTCAAGGATAATTTATTAGGAGGAAATTAAATGGCACGTATTAAAGGTGTAGATATTCCAAATGACAAACATATATGTATTTCATTAACATATATTTATGGGATTGGAAGAAGTCTAGCAAAACAAATTTTAAAAGAGGCAAATATTGAGCCAACAACAAAAACAAAAGATTTATCTCAAGATGATTTAATAAAAATTCGTGATGAAATTAATAAGCATTTAACTGAAGGTGATTTACGCCGTGAAGTTAGTATGAATATTAAAACTAAGATGGAAATTAATTCATATGAAGGAAGCCGTCATAAAAAAGGATTACCTGTAAGAGGACAAAGAACTAATCGTAATGCTCGTACTCGTAAGGGTAAAGGTAAAATTGTAGCAAATAAGAAGAAAGTTTAATTAGAACTTTTTAAAATATAACGAAGGAGGTAAGACTTATGGCTTATAAGACAAGAAAGAAAAAAGTTAAGAAAAATGTCCCTGAAGGAATAGCACATATTCATTCAACATTTAACAATACAATAACAACAATTACAGATAAAGATGGTAGCGTAATTAGTTGGGCATCATCTGGTGCAATCGGTTTTAAAGGAAGTAAAAAATCAACACCATTTGCAGCAGGAATGGCTGCTGAAGCAGCAGGTAAGGTAGCATTTGATATGGGAATGCGCAAAGTTGAAGTTCGCGTAAAAGGATTAGGTCCAGGGCGTGAAACAGCAATTAGATCATTACAAACTGCTGGATTAGAGGTAACAGCAATATCAGATGTTACACCAATACCACACAACGGATGCCGTCCACCAAAACGTCCACGTGGATAAAAAGTATAAGTTAAGTGGCAAAAAATAAAGGGAGGTTAGTTTCATGTTACAATTTGAAAAACCAATTTATAAAATAACTGATTCTGTAGAAAGTAATTTTTATGGAAGATTTGAATTAGAACCATTAGAAAGAGGATTCGGTACTACAATTGGAAATGCTTTAAGAAGAGTAATGCTATCTTCACTTCCTGGAAGTGCAATCAGTAATATAAAAATTGATGGTGTTCTTCATGAATTTCAAACAATTGATGGAGTATACGAAGATGTTACAACTATTATTTTAAATTTAAAAGGGATAGTATTTAAAAATCATTCAAATGAACCTAAAGTAGTACGCATTAATGCAACTAAAGAAGGTGAAATAACTGCTGGAGATATTGAGCATGATGCTGATATTGAAGTAATTAATAAAGATAAAGTAATAGCAACACTATCAAAAGGTGCAACTTTAAATATGGAAATGACTGTAACAAACGGTCGTGGTTATGTTAAAAGCGAAGAAAATAAAAAAATATATGATATAAAAAAAGCAGGCGTTATTGCAATAGATTCACTATATTCTCCTATTGAGAGAGTATCATATGAAGTTGGAAGTGCTCGAGTTGGACAAGATGAAAGTTATGATAAGCTAATTTTAGATGTATGGACAAACGGTTCAATTAAACCAGAAGAAGCAGTTGCTTTAGCATCAAGAATATTAATAGAACACTTTACAGTTTTAACAGATTTATCATCAATTGCTGATGTAAGTGGAATGATGATTGAAAAAACTGAAGATCCAAAAGTAAAAGCACTAGAGACATCAATTGAAGACTTAGATTTTTCAGTAAGAGCATATAACTGTTTAAAACGAGCAGGTATTCATACTTTACAAGATCTTGTTAATAAAAGTGAATCTGACATGATGAAAATACGTAATTTAGGAAAAAAATCTCTAAAAGAAGTTTTAGATAAAATTAGAGATATGGGTCTAATATTACGTGATGAAGATTAAGAGAAAAGGAGGAATTAACTATGGCGTATAGAAAACTTGGAAGAGACAATAAACATAGAAGAAGTATGTTAGCAACAATGACAAAACAAGTAGTTATGAACGAGTCAATTTCTACTACTGAAACTAGAGCTAAAGAAGTTCGTAAGTTTGTTGAAAAAATGATTACTTATGGAAAAAAAGGAGACCTAGTTGCTCGTCGTAAAGCTTTAGCATTTTTACATAATGACACTACAGTTGTTGACAAAATATTTAATGATTTAGCAAAGCGTTATGAAAATCGTAACGGTGGCTATACTCAGATTTTAAAAATGACAGAAAGACGTGGGGATAATTCTCTAATGGTTATTTTAAAATTAGTTGAAGAGACTAAACCACAAGAAGAAAAAAAATCAACTAAGAAGGAAAAGAAAGAAGAAAAATAGACAGTAAACTGTCTTTTTTTTTAACAATAATTATTATATAATATATACATAGAAAAAATTTTGAGGTGAATTATGCAAATAGGGAAAATTTTTTCAGTTAATTTAATCAATGATGTAAAAGTTGTATCAAAAGATAGTAAAATATACGAAGCTTTTAAGCCTTATTTACAAGACGTATTAGGTACCAGTCTTGATGAATATATGAAGGACAAGGAATTACGCCGTGAGTATAGACAAAAGTTCGCAAAAATAAAAGAGCATTTTCAAAAAAGTGATGCAAAGTATCTTCCTATAAGAGATGAAGAATGCTTAAGAAGAATAGCCAAATATGCTAAAGAGTGGAGCGAATTTATTTTAGTAGCAAGAGAAAGTACGTTAGATTCAGGAAAAGGTTTTATCGAAAGAACACCATTAGATAAATATATTTTAATGTCGTCAAGACAAAAAGACGAATTAGAACGTCAATTAATGAGTGAAACAATTAAGAGAATAAGAAGTTACGCAAATGATTCTTGTTTATCTAATGCACAACAATTAAATGAAATGTTAGTAGAAAGTAAGCCTGTAATACAAAATTCATCACACAGAATATAAAGGAGCGATTATATGAAAGCGTTGATAACCGGAGCATCATCAGGAATTGGATTAGATATAGCAAGATATTTAGCCCAAAAAAAATATGAATTAATTTTAGTTGCTAGAAATCGAAAAAAATTAGAAAAAATTCAAAAGGAACTTTCAACTAAAGTAACTATAATAGTAGCAGACTTATCCAATGAGCAAAAAGTAAAAGAATTATATGTTTTAACAAAAGCTGAAAATATTGATATTTTAATAAATAATGCCGGATTTGGAGAATTTGGTTATTTTACTGAAACTGATTTAAACAGAGAATTAGAAATGATTGATACCAATATAAAAGCAGTTCATATTTTGACTAAGTTATTTTTAAAAGATATGGAACAAAAAAATTCAGGTTATATCTTAAATGTTGCCTCATCAGCAGCTTTCCAGCCTGGACCATTAATGAGTACATACTATGCCACAAAATCATATGTGTATCAATTAACTGAGGCTTTATATCATGAACAAAAAAAGAAAAAAAGTAATGTTCATTTATCAGTATTATGTCCAGGACCAGTTAAAACAAATTTTAATAATATTGCTGGTGTAAAATTTTCTGTTAAGCCGTTGTCAAGTAAATATGTCGCAAAATATGCAATTGACAAATTATTTGAAAAGAAAATGCTAATAATCCCTGGATTTAAAATGAAGTGTGCTAAGTTTTTCGAGAGATTTTTATCAGATAAATTTTTATTAAAATTGACATATTACATGCAAAAAAAGAAAGTCAACTAAAAGTTGACTTTTAAAGACTAAAAGTAAAGAAGGTGAAAAATTATGCAAAATAATATTATTGAAATATCAAATTTATCATTGCCATACGCATTTCAAGAATTTAATCTATCATTTGAAAGAAATAAATTAACAATAATAACAGGTCCAAATAATTGTGGCAAAACAACAATAATAAAATGCATAATTGGTCAAATATTTACTGATAATACAGTTTATATCTTTTCAAGAGAATTAGAATATTACCGAATAACAGAATTAAATATGCTTATGAAATATATTATTCCTCAAGAGTATATTTTTTCAGAAGATAGCACAATAGAAGAATTACAAAATAGTATAAATAATTTAGAAATATCTTGTAAAAAGAAACAAAAAATGATAGATGAAATTATGGATGATTTAAAATTAACACCATATAAAAATAAAAAACCAGATACTTTACCAGAAAACATAAAAATTAAAATAGAACTTGCAAAACAACTTTTACAAGAACCAAAAATATTATTGTTAGATGATATTTTTATCTATATGACAAAAGAAGAAAAAGAAAACATAATAAATGTTTTAAGAAAATATCAATTAAAAAGTGACTTAACTATTATAATAACTACATCTAATTTAAGCGATTGTTTAGAAATTGATTATATATATGTAATAAATAATAATTCAATAGTATTAGAAGGAGAACCATTAGAGGTATTGCAAAAAGATAATATCTTAAATAGAGTTGGCCTTGAATTACCCTTTATTATAGATCTATCAGTAAAACTTCGTGATTATGATTTAATTAATGATATTGAACTTAACATGACATTAGATAGGATGGTGAACATTCTATGGAAATAAAGGTTAATAAATTTATTATTGATAATAAAGAATATAATATAACCATAAATAGTAAAGACATAACAGGAATTTATACAAACAATATAGAAAGAATAAAAAAATTATTAAATTTTAAATATCCACTAACAGGTGATATTTATATTGATAATAAACGCTTAACGGATGATAATGTAAACTATTATCAATGTAGAGTTAGTATTGTTGAAACATATAAACCTATAGCATTTATAAAAACAGTATTAGACTATATGAACTATATTATAGTAAGTAAAAACTTACAAATAAAAAAACCAAATAAAAAAATAATAGATTCATTAAAGATTGTAGGTTTAGATGATCGATACTTATTACAAGAATTTAATACTTTATCAAACTCTGAAAAAGAACTTATTCAAATTGCAATGTCCTTATTATCAAATCCAGAAATTATTATTTTAACAAATCAATTTATAAAATTAGATTTAAATAACCAAAAAAAAATATATATGTTATTAACAAGATTAAAAGAGCAATATAATAAAGTAATTATCTTTTTAACTAATGATGCAAACATATTATATAAGTATTGTTCTAAATGTATCATCATAAAAAACGATAAAGTGTTAATAGAGGAAAATACAAAAAATATTTATTCTAAAATAGAATTATTAAAACGACATAAAGTAAGTATTCCAGAAATTGTTGATTTTACATACAAAGCACGAAAACTAAAAAAAGTAAAACTAGAATACCATCAAGATATAAGAGATATAATAAAAGATATTTATAAGCATATATAGTAGGAGTGATAAAATGAAATTTCTAATTAAGTTATCCTATGATGGAAGCAATTATAATGGATTTCAATTTCAAAAAGGATTTCCAAGTATTCAAGAATGCTTAGAGACAGCTATAACTAAAGTAAACAATAATAAAAAAACAAAAGTTGTTGCAACAGGTAGAACAGATAAAAAAGTTCATGCATTGTGTCAGTATGTTCATACTAATATTGACATAAATATAACAGAAAATAAATTAAAAAGAGCCATAAATAGCAACTTACCACCAGATATTCACGTAATTGAAACCAAAATTGTTGATGAATCATTCCATGCAAGATATAATGTTAAAAGTAAAGAATATCGATACTATATAAACATTGGAGAATATAATCCAATAGAAAGAAATTATATTTTTCAGTATAATCATGATTTAAATATACTATCAATGGAAAAAGCAATAAAATATTTTATAGGAACACATGATTTTAGAGCCTTTGTCACAGAAAATAAAGAAAAAGAAAATTGTGTTAGAACAATAACATCGGCTATAATAAATCAAAATAACAATAAAATAGAGATAATTTTTAAAGGAACAGGTTTTTTAAAGTATCAAGTACGAAATATGGTTGGTATCTTAATAAAAGTAGGAGAAAACAAAATTTTACCTGAAACAGTAAAACAAATTCTTGAAAGTAAAAATAGACAAAAAGCCGGAAAAACGGCTCCTGCTGAGGGATTATATTTAACTAATGTAGATTATTAATAATATGTATTTAATATACTTAAAAAATAAAACTTTATATGAAAAATAATTTTTAAATATATTTTTCTATAAAATCTATAATAAGTTATTATAAAAGCAAACAAACAATATAATTAATATAAAAAACTCTTGCATTTTAAGAGGTTTTTTAGTATAATCATATCGGTACATTTAAATCCCCACATAAATTGAATCCTGGGAAAATTCAATTTAAGTAAAAGGAGGAAACTATGACAAGTTATATGCAAAAAAAAGAAACTGTAGAACGTAAATGGTATGTAATTGATGCAGAAGGGAAATCATTAGGTAGAGTAGCAGCTTTAGCAGCTACATATCTTCGCGGAAAACATAAACCAACTTATACACCACATATTGACTGTGGAGACAACATCATTATTATTAATGCACAAAAAGTAAATCTAACAGGAAATAAGCTTGAAGATAAGATTTACTACAATCACTCACAATACGTTGGTGGTTTAAGAGAAAGAACTGCAAAAGTAATGAGAGAACAATATCCAGTTGAAATGGTAGAAAGAGCAGTAAAAGGTATGCTTCCACATAATAGACTTGGAAGAAGTATGTATAAGAAGTTGTTTGTATACGCAGGTAATGAACACAAACACATAGCACAAAAACCAGAAGTGCTTGAAGTTAAATAGGAGGGTTTAAGTTATGGCAAAAGAAAAGAAAAATGTTTATACTGGAACTGGTCACAGAAAAACAAGTGTTGCTAGAGTTACATTAACTCCAGGAACAGGAAAGATTACTGTTAATGGTTTAGATGTTCATGACTATTTACCTTTCGAAGTATTAGTAATGGATTTAACTCAACCACTTGATGTTACAAATACAAAAGAAATGTTTGATGTTGATGCAAAAGTTAAAGGTGGAGGTTTTCAAGGACAAACTGGTGCAATTCGTTTAGGAATTACAAGAGCTTTATTAGATTATGATAAAACTACACCAGCTGACTCTGAAAATAGCTTTAGAAAAGTATTAAAAGCTGCAGGTTTTATTACAAGAGATTCACGCAAGAAAGAACGTAAAAAACCAGGACTAAAAAAAGCACGTCGTGCACCACAATTTTCAAAACGTTAATTTACAGTTTTATTTTAAAGTCCATATACTGGACTTTTTTT
>CALVIF010000045.1 GCA_944329395.1 uncultured Bacilli bacterium
AAATTGAACATATTTAACTATGAAAAAACTACAAGTTACAATATTAATTATTCTTCTTCAAACACTATTTATTAAAATTAGTATCTAAAATATTATAATTTTTGTATTCTTCTATAACTATTGAACTTTATAGAACAACATTCAAAAATAAAATGGTATAATATTATCATAAAAAATACTTTTAAATTATAACTATAGATGATTATTTGTAAAACTCTACTTTCAGTGGGTGTTAAATATTTATAATATATTCTAATATTTTTTTTGAAAGGAGAAAAAGATTATGAATCAAGAAAAAATAGGAAAATTTATTGCTAAATGTCGAAAAGAAAAAAATCTAACACAGGAACAACTTGCAGAAAAGTTAGGAATCACTTATAAAGCTGTAAGCAAATGGGAATGTGGTAAAGGTCTTCCAGATGTTTCTTTGTATGAGATACTTTGTAAAGAATTAGATATTAGTTTAAATGAGTTTTTTGCAGGTGAACATATTAAAGAAAATCAAGTGATTCAAAAATCTGAAGAAAATATTATGAATATAGTTAAAGATGAAAATCAAAAAAAGAAAAATTTAAAGTTTACAATAATAATATTAATAATAATTATTAGTTTTTTAATTGCTATTGTTTTTATAGCGTTAAATCTTATGAAAAATTATTTTACTACTGCTAAAACTTTTAAATATAATTGGAAAATTACTATTCCAAGTGATTTAGAAGAAGAATATTATACAGATTCAGGGCCAAGCTTTTTTGGTGATGGTGAAAGATATTCGGTATTTAATGGTTCAAAATTTATTATGGATTTTAATAGTAACAAAAATCAAGAATTAGAACAAAGGATTGGTGAATTAAATAATAAACTAAATATTCCAAAAGAAAATCAAATTGATTTTTCTCATAAATATGTGTGGAAAAAAATAACTGATAAAGAAGACGAAAGAGATGAACTATTTATTATTTATGACTATGAATTAAACAAATATTATTTTTATGAATTTTTCGTATAATTATATTTTTTAGAAAAATAGCTAGTATTTTTTAGATAATTAATAGTAATTTGTCTGGGAGGGAAATTGTGAAAAAAATTCTATCAATAATATCATATATAGTTGCAATAATATTTTTAATATTTTATATATATATAGCAATGACACCATATATTTCAATATCAGAATTTGGAAGATTATTTTTACTATGTGGTAGTTGCATATTTTTATATATTGGAGGAGTATATTGGTCAAAATATAAAAAAAACAATAAAATAATGAAAATAAATTTATGGATATTTTTTTCCCTATATTTAATATTATTTATTACACTAACATTATTTGATCCAATGTGGGGAAGAAATGGTTTCAATATTCTTAATTGGTCAACTGATAAACTAAAATATTATTTAAAAGACAGTGTAAATTTAATTCCCTTTGCTACTATTATTAAATATATTAAAAGCTTTAATAGTTTACAATCTACAAGAAAAATAATGTTTAATTTATTAGGTAATTTTGTAGCTTGTATGCCTATAGCTTTTTTCTTACCATTATTATTTAAAAAACAAAATAATTTAAAAATATTTTTATTCACTATAACAATTATTGTTTTAAGTATTGAACTAACTCAAGTTATAACTTTTTCAGGAAAGTTTGATATTGATGATTTAATTTTAAATATCTCTGGAGCATTATTGTTTTATATAATTATGAAAATTAAGTTAGTAAATAACATAATAAGAAATATATTTTTATTAGAAAAAATAAATTTGAAAGAAAAGAAACTATAAAAGCACTTTATTTATTGTATTATGTTAGATACTTTAATATAATCAGTTAAATGTATAAATAATTTGTATAATAAAAATATAACAATAAACATAATTTTATTAATTACTTTTTTCTTAGGAGGTATCTATGGAAATAATTAATAGTAAATTAAAAGATTATATTGAACATCAAATATTAACAATATATGAAAAAAATGATTCTGGTCATGGAATAGAACACATTAAATATGTAATTAAAAGGAGTTTGAAGTTTGCTAGACAATTTTCAAACATAAATATCGATATGGTATATGTAATAGCTTCATATCATGATATTGCTCACCATATAGATAAAGATAATCATGAAATATTATCGGCTAAACTATTTTATGACAACGAAAAAATGAAAGAATTCTTTGATGATAAACAAAGAACAATTATAAAAGAAGCAATAGAAGACCATAGAGCATCATTAGAATATGAACCAAGAAGTGATTATGGTAAAATAATTTCATCAGCAGATAGAACAACAAGTATTGACTCAATATTACAAAGAACGTATTCTTATACAACTAAACATTACCCCAATTTAGATTTATATCAAATGATTGAACATGCATATAATCATATGCTAAAAAAGTATGGAGATAATGGTTATGCTAAAAATTATTGTTATGATGAAGAATATGAACAATTCAAGCAAGATGTTGAAAACATTTCGAAAAATAAATGGAAATTTTCAAAAATATATTTGGAGGTAAATAGAATTATGGATTTAAAAGAAAAAGCAAAAATCTTTGCAATAAACGCTCATATGGGACAATTAAGAAAAAGTGAGCCTGATAAACCAATGATAATTCATCCTATTAGCGTTGCCATGTTATTGGAAGAATATGGCTATGATGAATTAGTAGTAGCTGCAGGTTATTTACATGATGTTGTAGAGGATACTAAATATACTATTGAAGATATAAAGAAAGAATTTGGTGATGAAGTTGCAAATTTAGTTATGGGAGCAACTGAACCAGATAAATCACTATCTTGGGAAGAAAGAAAAACACATACTATTGCTGAAACAAAAAAATTACCATTAAGAAATAAATTAATTATTTGTGCAGATAAAATAAATAATCTAGAAGATTTAATGATTAAATTTCAAAAAAGTGGAAAAAAAGATTTTTCAGAATTTAAAAAAGGCGAAGAACAACAAAAATGGTATTATACAAGTGTATATGAAAGTTTAATTTATGAGGAAGATGAAAATTTACCTATCTTTAAAAGACTAAAAAATGTATTAGATATTGTATTTAATGAAAAAGAAGATTTATATTTAAGAGATATTATTTTTGATGATAATAAAGAATATTATGAAAAACTAAAAAAATTACATGCACAAAAACTAGAATTACAAAAATTAAAAGCATTATCCAGATTATCAACACCATTTGTTATCGAATTTAGTGGGACACCTAGAACTGGAAAAACTACTACAATAAACAATTTATATAATTTTTTTAAAAAAGGTGGATTTAAAACAACTATAATTGAAGAATTTACAACCTCTAGATATTATAAAGAAATATTTAAACCAAAATATAAAGATGTAACTTCCACTGAATCAAATATAGGAATACTTGAAGAAACCACAAGACAGTTAGAAGAATTATTTAATTCTGACAATGAAATAATTTTAGTCGATAGATCAATAAATGATAGACAAATTTGGAATTATAGAAGATATATTAAAGGAGAAATGCCAAAAAAATTATATCAAGAAATAACAAAAAGATATACTTTAATATCAAGAAAATTAATAGATTTTCTAGTTATTACTTATGCTGAATCTTTAACTTCACTAAAAAGAGAGTATAATACAAGTTTGACATTAGAAAAAAGAAACTTTTTAAATATTGAAAATATAAATGAATATAATAGAAGTATAAAAGATTTACAAGAATTATTTAAAAAAAGTGTTGAAGACTCAATTTTACTAGATACCACTTCTATGAGTATGGATGATGTTTCTATAGAAATTGCATCACAAATAATGATTGCTATGAGAAAAAAATATATTAAAAGTTTTAAACAAAAATATAATTTAAAATAATACAAATTAAAAAGGAAGAATTTATTCTCCCTTTTAAAATTATTTTATACGCAATAAAATTAAAAAGTAATGAATATTAATATATTTATAAAAACAATATTACATTTGAAGTGTATTTTAATTTATAGAGCAGCAATGCTCTTTTATTATGTCATAAAATATACAGGATTAATCTTTAATATTAAATACTATTAAAATAAAAATATAAATCTAATATAGTTACTATAATGAGTACCATCATTTCTAAATAGTTTAGTATAACCTAATACATATTTCTAAAGCTAATAATATACAATATATTTTACCATACAAAAATTATGTATAAATTCAAGTTAATTTTTTTTAATTATTGAATAAAAAAATTTAAATAAATTTGCTAGATAATATATTAAAAAAAACAAAAATATGATAAAATTAAATTAAAATAGGAGGTGAAATTATGTGGATTTACGTTATTATTATAATTATTGCTATAATTATTATCTATGCTTTTGCTTTATATAATAGTTTTGTAAAGCTAAATAATAAATTAAAAGAAGCCTTTTCTACTATGGATGTTTATCTTAAGAAAAGGTGGGATTTAATTCCTAACATTGTAGAAACTGTAAAAGGGTATGCTAAACATGAAAAAGATACTTTAAAGGAAGTTGTTGAATTAAGAAACAGTGTTTACGATAAAATGTCCAATGATGAAAAAATTAAGACTAATGAACAACTATCTAGCGGTATTAGTAAAATTATGGCTTTAGCAGAGTCATATCCAGAATTAAAAGCAAACGAAAATTTTAAAGATTTGAGCAATCAATTAGTAAAAGTTGAAGATGATATAGCTAATTCAAGAAAATATTACAATGGTATTGTTAGAATTTATAACAACAAAGTTGAAATGTTTCCAAGTAATATTTTTGCAAAAATATTTGGATATAAGTCAAAATCAATGTTTAAAGCAAGTGAAAATGAAAGAGAAAATGTAAAAGTTCAACTATAATTATGGAGGATACAATGAAAAGAATTATTAAGAAAATTTCTTTATTTATTGTAATTGCAATATCTTTAACATTTGTTTATCAATCAAATACTTATGCTAAAACTAAAGAAACTTCTTATATAAGTATTGATAATATACAAAATTTAGAAGTTGAAAGTTTATCTTTCTCAAATATTTCATTTAGAAATTATTCTTCAACTTCTACTAAAGCATTTGGTTTAACTGGTGTAGTTAATAACAGTTCAAGTAACAATATAAGTTATACTTCAACAGCATATTATTATGATTCAAACTATAATTTAGTAGCTCAAGGATCAAACGCACAGATTGCACCATCAGGAATAAGTAACTTTAACCAAATGTCTAATTTAAGTATTCTAAAAGGACATAGTATAAATGAAATATATTATTATCGTTTATCAATAGATATATCTGATAATAATGATTCATCGGAAATAATTAATTCATCAAGTTTAACACCTAGTAAAAATTATCAATATAGTACATACGACTATGTTATTGATAAATATGATATAAATATAATAGTTAATGAAAATAATACTTTAGATATAACTGAAACAATTACAACTTATTTTAATGTTCCAAAGCATGGAATATTTAGAACCATTCCATTAAAAAATACGATTACTAGATTAGATGGAACTACTTCAACAAATCGTACTCAAGTAACAAATATAAGTGTTGATAAAGAATATAAAACTTTAAGAGAAAATGGAAATTATAAATTACAAATTGGATCTCCAAGTAACACTCTTACTGGTGAACAAACCTATGTTATAAAATACACATATAATCTTGGAAAAGATTCTGCAAAAAACTACGATGAACTATATTATAATATTATTGGAAATGAGTGGGATACAGTTATTGGAAATGTAACATTTACAATAACAATGCCTAAAGAATTTGATTCAAGTAAGTTGGGTTTTTCATCAGGAAAAGTAGGATCAACAGATAATAGTAAAGTTAAATATAACGTTAGTGAAAATAAAATAACAGGAAGTTATAATGATATTCTTAAAGTTGGTGAAGCACTTACAATAAGGTGTGAATTACCTGAAGGATATTTTGTTGGAGCAGGACTTTCTATTAATATCATAGACTACATAATGTTTTTAATTCCAATAGTATTTCTAGGAATTGCTATACTATTATGGCATAAATTTGGTCGTGATAATCAAGTTATAGAAACTGTTGAATTTTACCCACCAGAAGGATTTAATAGTCTAGAAGTTGGCTTTTTATATAAAGGAAAAGCAGAAAATCAAGATGTAGTATCGCTACTTATATATTTAGCTAACAAAGGGTACATAAAAATAGCTGAAACAGAAGAAAAATCCTTATTTTCTAAATCAAAAGGATTTAAAATAACAAAATTAAAAGAATATGATGGTAACAATATAAATGAACAAATATTCTTAAATGGTCTATTTACAAAAAAAATATCAATATCAATAAGTTCATTATTTAATAAAAATGATGAACAGGAAACTACAGATAATATTAATGAAGTAACTTCAATGGATTTATATGATAATTTTTATATAACTATGAATAGAATATTATCTAATATTAATAATAAAGAAAATAGAAACAAAATTTTTGAAAAATCGGCATCTAGTAAAAAAATATTTATTATATTGATGATTATAGCAACTTATTGCTTAATAACAATACCAACTGTTTTAACATACGGTGCAGCCGAACTTTTAATAGTTGCTCTTTTATTCCCTGGAGTTGGATTTACAGTAATGTTTTCTATGTTGCTCGGAGGAGCACGAACAATATATGTTAATGGTAAAGCCACTAATTCTGCACTTGGTACCAAATTATTTGGTCTTGTATGGGGAGGAATGTTTGGCGGTATACCTTGGTCATTTACTGTACTTCCTGCATTATTACAAGATTTAACCTATTTAATAGGATATATGGTTGGTATTGGATGTATTATTGGCATGGTTATATGTTTAAGATATTTACCAAAGAGAACGCCTTATGGAGATGAAATATTAGGAAAATTAAAAGGGTTTAAAAACTTTTTAGAAACAACAGAAAAAGAAAAATTAGAGGAATTTGTAATGCAAAACCCAACATACTTCTATAATGTTTTACCATATACATACGTTTTAGGTATCTCAGATAAATGGATTAAAAAGTTTGAGACAATATCATTACAAGCCCCATCTTGGTATGATAGCCCTAATAACTTTGATATGATGAAATTTGAATCATTTATGGATCATACAATGGCATCAGCACAAAGCGTTATGTCATCTAGTCCATCTTATAGAAGTTCAGGTGGCGGATCATCAGGTGGAGGCTCATCAGGTGGAGGATCTGGAGGTGGTGGCGGTGGCTCTTGGTAGCTATCTTCCATCAATAAATTAATAAGAGGTGTTAAGTTCGAATACTGTTAAGTGTCCTGAATATGGCAAAGATAATTTAAGTACAAATATTAGCTATGAAAAGTATTGTAGAAAATTAATATCTAAAAATAATATTATATTTAAAGAGTATTTTAACTTATAGAGCTAAAATACTCTTTTTATTACGTTAAATATATTTTACTTTATAAAATTTTAAATAAATTAGCTAGATAATATATAAAAAAATAAAAATATGATAAAATTAGATTAGAATAGGAGATAAAATTATGTGGAGTTACATTATCATTGTTATTATCTCTATAATTATTATTTATGATTCTACTTTATATAATATTTTGTAAAATTGAATAAAAAGCTAAAAGAAATTTTTTCTACTATGGATGTTTATCTTAAGAAAAGATGTAATTTAATTTCTAACATTGTAGAAAAATTAAAAATTGAACTATAATTATGGAGGCCACAATGAAAAGAATTATTAAGAAAATTTTTTTATTTATTATAATTGCATTATCTTTAATATTTGTTTATCCATCAAACGCTTTTGCTAAAACTGAACAAACACCATATGTAAGTATTAATAATAACAATTCATCAGAAATAATTAATTCATCAAGTTTAACACCTAGTAAAAATTATCAATATAGTACATACGACTATGTTATTGATAAATATGATATAAATATAATAGTTAATGAAAATAATACTTTAGATATAACTGAAACAATTACAACTTATTTTAATGTTCCAAAGCATGGAATATTTAGAACCATTCCATTAAAAAATACGATTACTAGATTAGATGGAACTACTTCAACAAATCGTACTCAAGTAACAAATATAAGTGTTGATAAAGAATATAAAACTTTAAGAGAAAATGGAAATTATAAATTACAAATTGGATCTCCAAGTAACACTCTTACTGGTGAACAAACCTATGTTATAAAATACACATATAATCTTGGAAAAGATTCTGCAAAAAACTACGATGAACTATATTATAATATTATTGGAAATGAGTGGGATACAGTTATTGGAAATGTAACATTTACAATAACAATGCCTAAAGAATTTGATTCAAGTAAGTTGGGTTTTTCATCAGGAAAAGTAGGATCAACAGATAATAGTAAAGTTAAATATAACGTTAGTGAAAATAAAATAACAGGAAGTTATAATGATATTCTTAAAGTTGGTGAAGCACTTACAATAAGGTGTGAATTACCTGAAGGATATTTTGTTGGAGCAGGACTTTCTATTAATATCATAGACTACATAATGTTTTTAATTCCAATAGTATTTCTAGGAATTGCTATACTATTATGGCATAAATTTGGTCGTGATAATCAAGTTATAGAAACTGTTGAATTTTACCCACCAGAAGGATTTAATAGTCTAGAAGTTGGCTTTTTATATAAAGGAAAAGCAGAAAATCAAGATGTAGTATCGCTACTTATATATTTAGCTAACAAAGGGTACATAAAAATAGCTGAAACAGAAGAAAAATCCTTATTTTCTAAATCAAAAGGATTTAAAATAACAAAATTAAAAGAATATGATGGTAACAATATAAATGAACAAATATTCTTAAATGGTCTATTTACAAAAAAAATATCAATATCAATAAGTTCATTATTTAATAAAAATGATGAACAGGAAACTACAGATAATATTAATGAAGTAACTTCAATGGATTTATATGATAATTTTTATATAACTATGAATAGAATATTATCTAATATTAATAATAAAGAAAATAGAAACAAAATTTTTGAAAAATCGGCATCTAGTAAAAAAATATTTATTATATTGATGATTATAGCAACTTATTGCTTAATAACAATACCAACTGTTTTAACATACGGTGCAGCCGAACTTTTAATAGTTGCTCTTTTATTCCCTGGAGTTGGATTTACAGTAATGTTTTCTATGTTGCTCGGAGGAGCACGAACAATATATGTTAATGGTAAAGCCACTAATTCTGCACTTGGTACCAAATTATTTGGTCTTGTATGGGGAGGAATGTTTGGCGGTATACCTTGGTCATTTACTGTACTTCCTGCATTATTACAAGATTTAACCTATTTAATAGGATATATGGTTGGTATTGGATGTATTATTGGCATGGTTATATGTTTAAGATATTTACCAAAGAGAACGCCTTATGGAGATGAAATATTAGGAAAATTAAAAGGGTTTAAAAACTTTTTAGAAACAACAGAAAAAGAAAAATTAGAGGAATTTGTAATGCAAAACCCAACATACTTCTATAATGTTTTACCATATACATACGTTTTAGGTATCTCAGATAAATGGATTAAAAAGTTTGAGACAATATCATTACAAGCCCCATCTTGGTATGATAGCCCTAATAACTTTGATATGATGAAATTTGAATCATTTATGGATCATACAATGGCATCAGCACAAAGCGTTATGTCATCTAGTCCATCTTATAGAAGTTCAGGTGGCGGATCATCAGGTGGAGGCTCATCAGGTGGAGGATCTGGAGGTGGTGGCGGTGGCTCTTGGTAGCTATCTTCCATCAATAAATTAATAAGAGGTGTTAAGTTCGAATACTGTTAAGTGTCCTGAATATGGCAAAGATAATTTAAGTACAAATATTAGCTATGAAAAGTATTGTAGAAAATTAATATCTAAAAATAATATTATATTTAAAGAGTATTTTAACTTATAGAGCTAAAATACTCTTTTTATTACGTTAAATATATTTTACTTTATAAAATTTTAAATAAATTAGCTAGATAATATATAAAAAAATAAAAATATGATAAAATTAGATTAGAATAGGAGATAAAATTATGTGGAGTTACATTATCATTGTTATTATCTCTATAATTATTATTTATGATTCTACTTTATATAATATTTTGTAAAATTGAATAAAAAGCTAAAAGAAATTTTTTCTACTATGGATGTTTATCTTAAGAAAAGATGTAATTTAATTTCTAACATTGTAGAAAAATTAAAAATTGAACTATAATTATGGA
>CALVIF010000046.1 GCA_944329395.1 uncultured Bacilli bacterium
CGATGTATTTTTAGACACTTACATTCTAACAGAGATTTCTCTTTTTGTATGTAATCCCCAAACCATTTTACACTATCTGTTTTTTAAAAAACTTGACAAAATTGTATAGCTAATGTAAAATACCTTTATTAAATCTAAAACGAAAGATTATAGTTATATTAGCTCTTATGTTTAGTGAATTAAGGATAGTGGAAACTTAATGATAATCTAGTATAACTCCAGGCTTTCTTTGAGAAGTTAATTTCCGGTGTAATTGCATCGTTAAAAAAAAAGTTAAAAATAAGGATGGTACCGTGCTTTTGCACTCCTTTATGTATCATTCTTTTTATTTTGTAAGTATATAGGAGGGTATTATGAAAAATGAATTTATTACTAGTAGAGATGTAGATTTTGCGAAGTGGTATACTGATGTTGTAAAGGCTGCTAAGCTTTGTGATTATTCTAATGTAAAGGGGTGCGTTGTTTTTGAACCAGCTGGTTACGCAATATGGGAAAAAATGCAGGCAGTATTGGATAATATGTTTAAGGAAACAGGACATCAAAATGTTTATATGCCAATGCTAATACCTGAAAGTTTGATGAAAAAAGAGGGAGAATTGATTGAAGGATTTGCTCCAGAGGTTGCATGGGTTACATATGGTGGTTCTAAAGAACTTGATGAGCGTCTTTGTATTAGACCGACAAGTGAAACATTATTTAGTGATTATTTTAGTAATGTTGTTAAATCATATAGAGACTTGCCATTAAAATATAATCAGTGGTGTAGTGTAATGCGATGGGAAAAAACTACTAGACCATTTTTAAGAAGTAGGGAATTTTTATGGCAAGAGGGTCATACTGTTCATTCATCTCAAAAAGAAGCTGAGGAAGAAACAAGACAAATGCTTAATATTTATAAGAAATTTTTTGAAGAGTATTTAGCCATTCCTGTAATTACTGGTAAAAAAACGGAGAAGGAAAAGTTTGCTGGGGCTGAATATTCATTAACAATTGAAGCATTAATGTATAATGGTGTTGCGCTTCAATCTGGTACAAGTCATTATTTTGGACAAAAATTTTCAAAAGCATATGATATAAATTTTGTTAATAAAGATAATAAATTGGAATTTGCATATCAAACATCATGGGGAGTAACTACTAGAATGATTGGAGCTTTGATAATGGTTCATAGTGATGATTTTGGATTGGTTTTGCCACCTAAGATTGCACCTAAGCAGGTTGTTATTGTTCCAATTGGTAATGTTAGTGATGTTGTTTCTAAAATTTATAGTTTATTAAAAAATGCTGGAATTTCTGTTTATGTTGATAATTCTGAAAAATCACCAGGATTTAAATTTAAGGATGCAGAAGTTAATGGTATACCAATCAGAATTGAAGTTGGTGAAAGAGATTTAGAAAAAAATATTTATACGGTTGCCAGACGTGATACACATGAAAAAATTAATGTTAATTGTGATATTGATATTGTAAGCTATGTTAATTTTTTAATGGATGATATTCAAAATAATCTTTATAATCGTGCTAAAGATAGACGTGATAAAATGACTTATAAGGCTGAAAATGTTGAGCAAATGAAGAAAATTATTGAGAATAATCCTGGATTTATTATTGCTGATTGGTGTGGTAGTGAAGAATGTGAGAGTTCATTAAGAGATATTAATGGTCTAAAATCGAGATGTATTTTGGAAGATGAAAAGCCAGATCATAATTGCGTAGTATGTGGTAAAAAGTCAAAATATAGGGTTGTTTGGGGAATACAATATTAAAGTACGTTTGTTTTGTTAATATTTGTTTATTTATGAAATTTGATAATACTAAAAGTAGTATTATCTTTTTTATTTTGATGGTGTCATTCTTGATAATATTATTTTTTTGTGATATTATATTTGTGATGTTTACGGAGGTGAACTATGGAAACATTACTTTTAATAATTTCTATTTTGTTAATTATAATTGTACTTTTACAAAGTGGAAAAGCGGAAAGTGCTGCGCAGATTATTTCTGGTGGTAATTCTGATTTGTTTACAAAAAGGAAAGAACGTGGTTCTGAGTTGTTTATAAGTAGAGTTACGTTATTGCTTGGTCTTAGTTTTTTTGCAATTTGCTTAATATCAATGTTTATTTAAGGACTTATGTCCTTTTTTTTATTTTGTAAAAAACTACTAGTTTTAGAAATAAAAATACAGTATAATATATTTAGAATAGAGGATGATTTTATGAGAGATGATATAGTTAGAATATTACAAGATAGTGATAAGGCTCTTACAATTTATGAACTACAGGATAGATTAAAAATTGATACAATCGAAGATACAAGAGTTTTTAGTGAAGAGTTAAGAAAACTTGTTGATGATGTTATTGTATACCACTCCAATAAAGATAAATATATGATGCTTGAAAAAAGTCATTTAAGAAAAGGAATAATGCGGGCAAATAAGCGTGGTTTTGGCTTTGTTGAGGTTGATGGTTTAAAGGATGATATTTATGTAGCACAAGACAATATGAATGGTGCTATTCATGATGATTTAGTTTTAGTGGAAATTATTAGTAAAATGACTTTGGATAAATTAGAAGGACGTATTTTAAAAATTTTAAAAAGACAGGTTCAAAAATATATTGGTGAAATAATTTTTGATCATAAAGGAATAGGCCATTTAAATTTAGATGATAAAAAAATAAATTTGGATATTCAAATTCCTAAAGATAATTGTATGAATGCTGTTTCTGGTCATAAAGTTGTTGTAGAGTTAGGTAAAAAAATTAATAATACAAAGTATGAAGGTAAGGTTGTTGATATTATAGGACATAAAAATGATCCTGGTATAGATATCTTATCAATTGTTTATAAATATAATATTAATAATGTTTTTCCTGATGATGTAAAGGAAGAGGTAAAGAATATTAATATGGAAGTTTTGCCGGAAGAAATTAGCAATAGAAGAGATTTACGTGATATGGAGATTTTTACAATAGATGGTGCTGATACTAAAGATATAGATGATGCTATTTCAATTGAGAAACTTTCTAATGGTCATTATAAATTGGGTGTTCATATAGCTGATGTAAGTTATTATGTAAAAGAAGGCTCAGCACTTGATAATGAGGCTATGGAAAGAGGAACTAGTGTTTATCTTGTTGATAGAGTTATTCCGATGCTACCTCATGAGCTATCTAATGGTATTTGCTCTCTTAATCCAAATGTAGATAGACTTGCTATTTCATGTATTATGGAATTTGATTCTTCTGGTAAGCAACTAAATTATGAGTTATTTCCTAGTGTTATTCGTTCATGTAAGCAAATGACTTATACTGATGTAAATAGTATTTTGGAAAATAATATTGTTCCTAGTGGTTATGAGAAATATGAAAAAAGTTTACGTATAATGGCTGAATTAGCTTCTATATTAAGAAAATTTAAAATTAAAAGGGGATATATAAATTTTGATGTTGATGAAGCAAAAATATTAGTTGATGAAAATTGTAAACCAATAGAAGTTAAAATTCGCAATCGTGGTATTGGTGAGAATTTAATAGAGGATTTTATGATTGCTGCTAATGAATGTGTAGCTACACATATTTATTTTATGAATTTACCTTTTGTTTATCGTGTGCATGAAATGCCAAATGAAGATAAAATTAGAAGCTTCTTAGGGTTTATTGGTAGTTTGGGATATCAAATTTCTGCTAATATTAAAGATCTTCATCCAACAACTATTCAAAAAATTTTAAATTCTTTAGAAGATAAGCCAGAATATAAAATTTTATCTAGCTTATTGCTTAGATGTATGAAGAAAGCTGTATATAATACAGAAAATTTGGGACATTATGGTTTGGCTAGTTCTTGCTATACGCATTTTACATCTCCTATTAGACGATATCCTGATACTACTGTTCATCGTTTGCTTCATACATATCTTTTTGATAAAAAAATTAGTGTTGGTGAAATAAAAAAATGGGAGGAAAAGTTAGTTTATATTTGTGAACATTCTTCTGAAAAAGAAAGGGCTTCTATTGAGTGTGAAAGAGAAGTAGAAGATATGAAAATGGCTGAATATATGGAATCACATATTGGTGAAGAGTTTGAAGGAATGATTTCTACTGTTACTAATTTTGGAATGTTTATACAATTAGATAATTTAATTGAGGGGCTTGTTCCACTAAGAGATATGTCTGATTTCTTTCATTATGATGAAGAGCATATGACATTGACAGGTGAAAGAAGCCATGTTAAATATACGATAGGAGATAAAGTATTAATTAAGGTTGTAAGAGCTTCAAAAGAGGAAAAAATTATTGATTTTGAAGTTATTAGAAAATTGTAGGTGTAGTTTATGGAAATAGGAAATATTAAAAAAATTAAAGATTCTAAAGTGATTAGATTTCTGTTGATATTTTCTATTTTTATTTTAATTTTATTTTTGGTAGTTGTTTATTATTCTGAAACTAATTCAAAAGTAAAGAAAACAAAAAGCTTAACTATCATTGAGAAGATTCCTGTGGTACATACTGCAAAGCTTTTAATGGTTGGTGATGCCTTAATTCATAGTTCAATTTATGAAGATGCAAGGCAAAATGATGGAAGTTATAATTTTAGAAGTATGTTAGAACTTATAAAACCTATTGCTTTTAAATATGATTTGAATTATTATAATCAAGAGACTATTTTGGGTGGAGAAGCATTAGGTTATTCTAATTATCCAAGATTTAATTCACCACAAGAAGTTGGAGATGCTTTTATAGATGCTGGTTTTAACTTGGTTTCTTTAGCGACTAATCATACTATGGATAAAGGAGAAGCTGGGGTAATTAACTCTGTTAATTATTGGAATTCTAAGGAAAATGTTGTACATAGTGGGCAATGGCTGTCACATGAGGAGAGAAATAGTCCAAAGGTATATCAAGTTAATGGTATTTCATATGCTTTTTTGTCATATACAACATGGACAAACGGTTTGGAAACACCATTTGGAAAAGAATATTTAAACAATGTTTACTCAGATAGTAAAGCAAAGGCTGATATTGATGCGGTAAGGGACTTAGTTGACGTAATAATTGTTGCGATGCATTGGGGTACTGAATATTATCATGGAGTATCAAAACAACAGACTAATATTGCTAATTATTTATCATCATTAGGCGTTAATTTAATAATTGGTTCTCATCCGCATGTAGTTGAACCGGTTGAGTATATAAATGATGGAAAAACATTTGTTATTTATTCTCTAGGTAATTTTATTTCTGATCAGGTTGGAATAGAGAGATTAACTGGTTTAATGGTTGAGGTTACATTAAAAAAAGTTATTGATGTTGATGATAGTGTAACTATTACGATAGAAGAGCCTAAGGCAGAATTAATTTATACTAAGTCTTATTACAGTTATAATAGAAATTTTAAGGTTTATCCTTATTCGCAATTAGATAATACTTTATTACCAAATTATATGTCATATTATGATAATTTTAAAAATATTGTTAGTTCTAGATATAAAGATTTAGTTTGGGGACTTACAGGGGAGTGATTAGATGGAAATATTGAATAGAAAAGTTTATCATGATTATTTTGTTGAGGATGAAATAGAAGCAGGTATTGTTCTTACTGGTACAGAAATTAAATCGGTTAGAAATGGTAAGTGTAATATAAAGGATAGTTATGGTATTATTAGGGATGGAGAAATTTTTATTTTAAATATGTATATTGATCAATATAAAGAAGGAAATATTTTTAATCATAATGAGACACGAAATAGAAAATTGCTTTTGCATAAAAATCAAATTAAAAAGTTGTCACAACTTATAGATTTAAAAGGTTTAACTATTGTTCCTTTAAAATTATATTTTAAGAATAATAAATTGAAGGTTTTATTGGGAGTTTGTCGTGGAAAAAAATCTTTTGATAAAAGAGAATCTATAAAAGATAGGGATATTAAAAGAGAAGTGGAAAAAAAGATTAAAAATCATAATTTTTATGGTGCTTAAAGTATAATTTTTGTATTTAAATTTCTATTTTTATAATTTAAAAAAGAAGATAATTATTAATTATCTTCTTTATATTTTTTTATAAAATAATTATATAGCATATTACATTTTGTTTTATCCATGTCGTTTTTTTCTTTATATGGATAATCTATTCCTAAAATTTTATACTTTTCTTCTCCAAGTCTATGAAATGGTAAAAATTCAATTTTTTCAATATTTTTAATTTTTTTAATATATTTTGCTAAATTATCCATATATTGTTTAGTATCTGTAATTTCTGGAATTATTACTTGGCGTATCCATACTTTTTTGTTTGATTTATTTAATGATTTAATGAATTTTTCTACTTCTTCTATATTCATTCCAGTAATTTGTTTATATATATCATTATCTGTATGTTTAATGTCCAATATAACTAAGTCTATGTATTTTAAAATATCATCATAATTTCCTAATCCAACACCTGATGTATCTATTGCTGTATGAATATTTTCTTTTTTTAAAAGTTTTGATACTTCAATTATAAAATCACTATGTAATAATGGTTCTCCTCCAGAAAATGTGACACCTCCATTATTTTTAAAATATGGTTTTGAACGCATAATTTTGTTAAAAAGATCTTCTATGGTGTAATTATTATTTTTTTTTGTCCACATTTCTGGATTATGACAATATTTACAACGAAGTTTGCATCCGTTAAAAAATACTACGCATCTTATTCCTGGTCCGTCAACTAGGCCAAATGTTTCAATTGAATCAATACTTGCTTTCATATTACATTCTTTCATGGAATGTTCTTGAAATTACTTCTTCTTGTTGAGCTTTAGTTAGACGATTAAAATGAACGGAATATCCAGATACGCGAATTGTTAGTAATGGATATTTTTCTGGATGTTTCATTGCATCTATTAGCATTTCTCTATTTAAAACATTAACATTTAAATGGTGAGCTCCTTGTGAAAAATAACCGTCCATTAATGTTACTAAATTATCTATTTGTTGTTTTTTATCTTGACCTAGAGCACTTGGAATAATTGAAAATGTATTTGATATACCATCTTTACAACATCTTTCATATGGAATTTTTGCTACTGAATTTAATGATGCTATAGCTCCGCTTATATCTCTTCCGTGCATAGGATTTGCACCTGGAGCAAAGGCTATTCCAGCTTTTCTTCCATCTGGTGTTGATCCAGTTTTTGCTCCATAAACTACATTTGATGTTATTGTTAGTACAGACATTGTAGGTTCAGCATCTCGATAAGTTTTATGTTTTTTTAGTTCCGAAGAGAACTTGTTAACTATTTCAATTGCTATATCATCAACTCTATCATCATCATTACCATATTTTGGATAATCTCCTTCTATTTCAAAATCTATGCATAATCCGTCTTTATCATGGATTGGTTTAACTTTTGCATATTTTATTGCTGATAGAGAATCTGCAGCAACTGATAATCCTGCTATTCCATATGCCATATATCGATGAACATTTGTATCATGTAGGGCCATTTGACCTGCTTCATATGCATATTTATCATGCATATAGTGAATAATATTCATTGCATTTGCATATATTTCTGCAACTTTTTCTAGAACTTTGAAATATGAATCTTTAACTTTTTTATAGTCTAGTATTTCATCTTGCATAATTTCAAATCCGTCTAATACTTTTTCTTTTTTCATTTCATCAATTCCGCCATTTATACTATATAATAGTGATTTAGCTAAGTTACATCGTGCTCCAAAAAATTGCATATCTTTACCAATTCTCATTGCTGATACACAACATGCTATTCCATAGTCATTTCCATAAATTTCACGCATTAAATCATCATTTTCATATTGAATAGCATCTGTTTCAATTGACATTCTAGCACAGTATTTTTTGAAATTACTTGGTAAATGTTCACTCCATAATATTGTCATATTTGGTTCTGGGGCTGGTCCTAAATTTGTAAGTGAATGAATAATACGGTAAGAACTCTTTGTTACTAAATGTTTTTTATTGTCTGACATACCACCAATACTGCATGTTACCCATGTTGGGTCGCCAGAAAATAAAGTGTCATATTCTGGTGTTCTTAGATGTCTAACTAAACGTAATTTAATTATAAATTGATCTATTAATTCTTGAGCTTTTTTTTCGGTTAATAATCCTGACTCAATATCTCTATTTATGTAAATATCAAAAAATGCATCGACTCTTCCAAGACTCATAGCTGCACCATTATTTTCTTTAACTGCAGCTAAGTAGCCAAAATATGTCCATTGAATTGCTTCTTTTGCATTTTTAGCTGGTTTAGAGATGTCAAAACCATATAATTTAGCCATTTCTTTGATTTCGTCAAGTGCTCTATATTGTTCAGAAACATTTTCTCTTAGTCTTATTAAATCATCTGTCATTGGACCTGTTAGGTTATCCCAATCTTTCTTTTTTTGTTCCTTTAGATAGTCAATTCCGTATAATGCTATACGTCTATAGTCACCAATTATTCTACCACGTCCATAGGCATCTGGTAATCCTGTAAGTAATCCTACATGTCTTGCTTTTCTTATATCATCTGTATATGCATCGAAGACTCCTTGATTATGTGTTTTACGAAATTCATTAAAATATTTATCAACTGTAGGATCTAATTTATATCCATATGCATCTAATTCTTGATAAACCATTCTTATTCCACCATATGGATTTACAATTCTTTTTAGTGGTGCATCTGTTTGTAATCCGACGATAACATTATCTTCTTTACAAATATAGCCTTTATTAAAAGCATTAATGCCTGACATATGTTTTGTATCAATATTTAATACATGCTTTTTTAGTTCTTTTTTTAATAGTTTTTGACATGTATCCCATACTGTTTTAGTTTTTTTTGTGGTTGTTTCTAAAAAACTTTCATCACCATCATATGGTGTGTAGTTTTGTTGTATAAAATCTTGAACATTTATTTCAGTTGTCCATTTTCCTTCATTAAAATTTTTCCATTGTTTCATTATTATCACCCTCACTATTTTAGTATAACATAATTTTTTATTATTTATAATGTTTTAGTTTTTTTTTAAATAATATTTTTAATTTATATTTTGTATTATTTAAAAAAATGTATAATTTTATTAATTTTGTGATATAATTAGTTATATGGGGCTGATTTGGTTTCGACGGGAATAGTAGAGCATAGATGGCAAGTCGATTTTCCACGTCACGGATACAAAAAAATAAACGCAAATAAAATTAAAAATGCAGTTGCTAATATGTTTGGTAGAAACCAAGCTGTAGCATTTGCCTAATAATTTAAAGGCCTGCGCTTTCTTTTATTTTTTACCTAGGAAGTAAAGGAAGGCTCATAATTTATAGGTTATAGCTATTTTTCTCCCAAAAAATAGAAAGAATTAGTGGGATAGTATATTATCTTGGTCGTTAACTACTTGGATAATATGCGAATATAATTAGTTAACTATACTTGTAGAAGTTTATGTAGCTCTATTTTCGGACAGGAGTTCGATTCTCCTCAGCTCCACCAGATTGATAGGAAACTCTAATTTTTTGGAGTAGTAATAAATGATAACTAGAATTATAGGCTAGTTTTTTTTATTATAAGAATAGGTGAGAGTTTTAATTTTTGATATTTAATAAATAATAAAATGATTAATATTGTTTATGAGAGTATTATATATATAATAATTATTATTTTAATTTATTTTTTGTTTATATTGTATTATTTTTTTAATAAAAAATTTAACCATTTGGTGTGGTTAAATTTTTAATTTATGTTCCGGGATAGGAACAAGATAAAACCACCCGCTATGCGGGTGAGAACTGAAAAAGCGATAGCGTTAAAAGAAAAAACGATGATGAGAGTTCTCTATCTCATACGCGATGGAATTGTCAATATCACATAGTCTTTACTCCAAAGT
>CALVIF010000047.1 GCA_944329395.1 uncultured Bacilli bacterium
TTCCATCATCAAATTTATATATTTCATCAGCTAATATCAAAATATCTTCCTGATGATGAGATGTCAAAATAATGATTTTCCCTTGTTTTTTTAGCTCTTTTAATTTTTTTCTTATTTTTTCCACAGTTTCCGATTCAATACCATTAAATGGCTCATCGAAAATCATTATTTTAGTATTTTCCATCAACACTTGAGCAATAGCTAATTTTTGTTTCATACCTAATGATTATGTACTATATTTTTTATCTTTTTCTTGAAAGAGATTATCTTCTTTTAAAGTATTTTCAATATCCTCTACACTAATCTTTTTTTGAATATTTGCCAACAATAATAAATTTTCAAAGCCAGATAAATCTGGCAAAAAATTTGGTTTCTCAATTAATGCTCTCGTTTCAGGTAAAAATATAGAACTTTTTGTAATATCAATTCCATTTGCTAATATCTTTCCTTCTGTTGGATCATAAAAACCACACAACACTTTCAAAAAGACACTTTTTCCACTTCCATTTTTACCAATTAAACCGTAAATTTTACCATCATTAAAAGTAATATTAATATTTTGTAAAATTATATTATTCTTAATTTTTTTTGATAAATTTAACACTTCAACTTTCATATTTATAACGTCTCCTTTTCAAATACTTTTATATAATTTTTCCTAAACATTAAATAATTTAATGTTTGTATTACAATTATTAATACAATTAAATAAAATTTATAATTAATTAAACTCATTATATTTAAAGATAACAATTTAATTTCAACTAGAAAAAATATAATTAACCATTTATTAAATGACGCTAATATTAAATACATAGAAAAAACTGATTCTTGTATAACAATATAATAAATACAATCAATAAAAATACAATTAAAAATTTCCTGAATAAAAAATGTTTCTTTAAATAATAAGTAAGATAATACCACAATAATAAAGTGCAAAATAATTTTAATAAATACAGTAATTATAGTTGTAGAAATTCTCCGTGCAATAATCCAATTTTTGATATTTGTCCTTAATAAAAAACTACAAGATCCATGCTTTAAGTCACCAGAAAAAAAATATATTTCTATATATATAAAGGTAAAAAAATGAATGAAAAACATAACTGTTGATAAAATATTCCCATTAATATCAAAATTTAAACCTAAAACACTATAATAAATACTACGAAAATTATTCAAATTAATATAATAACAATATATAAAAAATATAAGAGTTGTAATAAAATATAATAACAAATGTTTTCTTTTATCTTTTAACAAATTATATAAATCATATTTTAATAAATACTTAATCATTTTCCCACCGTCTTCACAAATTTAACAACTATTTTTCTAAGATATTGAATAAATATAAGTACAACAAAACCATATGTAACACTATGTAAAAAGAATAAAATAAAACTAGAATTTAATTGTGGAACCAAATAATCAATTAAGTGCCATTTTATACTTTTGCTAAAAAAATCTGTACCTCCAAAAATTATATTAACACAATATAAAACACTTCCCAATGTTACAATAGACCGATTAAATAAATTTAACATCAATACATTAATAATAGAAAAACATTGAACAAAAAACATATATTTTATTACAATAAATATTAAATATATAGCACTATTAACATTATACGTTTTCAAATTATAAAATCCTAATCCATCATGACAAAATATAGCAGAAATAAAAAATATAAGTAATATTTGAATAAATAGTATAATACCGCTAAACAATATAGTATTTTTTATAATACTATCGATATATTCCTTTTTATTAATAAATCTAATTACATAATTACGATTATTAGTTAAATCATATATAAACATATTTGAAATTAATAACATTATCAATGTAAAAACAATAAAATTTTTATGAGTAAAAATAACCAATAAAGCAGGAATATATTCTAAAAAACCGTAAGGAGTTTTAGCAAAAGTAACAGAACAATAAATTGACACTATAATCATTGCAAACAATATAAATTTAAATTTGGTCGTTTTCATATAAAATAGTAAATTTGATTTATAATAACTATTTTTCAACTTCTAATAGCACCTCTTCTTTGTTTCTATAAGAAACTATTACACAAATTATACTGATTAAAGATAAAATCAGTGAATATATTAAAACTGCAATATAATTTGGATAATCAGAATATATCCAAATACCTAACAAATTAAATATACTAGAATAATATGAAAGACCTAATAAAGGTAAAATTATACCCCCAATAAATATTTCGGAAATAATTGAAATTACCAAAAATACTAAATAAGCACTTATAATACTTATTAATACATTTCTATTTTTTTTACAAAAAACAAGACCAATACAGGAATAGACTATACTATGTAAAAATATTACACAAAAATAGACAATCATCAATAATGGAATATTATTTAAAAAAATGGGATTAATTAAAACTTGAAAAGGATTTTCAATTTCAAAATGTCCTGATACTAAAAAACAAAAAAGGAAAAGAATTAAAAAAACTATTGGTAATATAAAACTTGATTTTAAAGAACTTAATAAATTGTATTTTAGTACTTTCTTGTAATTGCTTCTCAATAATTCATTTTTCCAATAACCACTATGAATTTTTTGATGCCATAGCCAAATAGAAGAAGTTATAACAAATAATGGTGCTAACCATTGAATATAACTAATACTATAATGAGCTACTATATAAAAATACATTGATAAAGTATCAGGAGTTGAATAACTCGTATTTTTATAATATTCACACCAACTTTCACTTGAATTTCTACATTCGACTATTTTTTCATTAAATTTTTTTCTTTCTTTTCCAACATTATTTTTATATTCAATCCCACATGCAATTACCCAAAAAAACAATAATAAAGTAATTATAATTGGAACTCGATTTTGTTTAATATATATCATAAAAATTATAGTAGATAGAAGTAAGGTGCAGAATTTATTAAAATTATATTATAAAGCCCTTTCGTCTAAATACCAAGTTCCGTAAAAATTTACAGTTGATAAAGTAGACTTTGATGCCTTAACTTGTGAATAATAGTGTCCAGTTGAAGTGTTATTACCATCACTTCCCCATGTAACAATCAAATTTTTTGGTGCTGATATCCAACTAGATGAACCATTATCGCCTAAAGTTCGAACAGATACAGCCCTATCTCCTCCAGTCAAATTATCCGTTGCTTTTGTAGTTTTAAAATGTTGTAATCCAGCCACTGTTTTGTCTTGTCCATTTCCTGTTACAACACCTGATAAAGTAGGTAAATCTACATTAATCCATGCTGCTATTGATGCAGCCGATACATTAAATGCCGTTATAAGGCCTAAAAATGACAATAATAAAAATAAATAACTTTTTTTCATAAATTTTCCTTCCTTTCTGCACCTTACTTCTACCTACTATATTTCACCACCTTTCTAAAGATTTAATTAATAAATTTTACAAATCAATGTATACTCCATTCATTTCATCATACTTACCTACGGCACCACCATAAAATTGAAAAACTCCACCAAATCCTTGACTATTAATTGTATATAATTTACTTGTAGCTAATAAGACATTTTCTATAGCATGCTGATAACTTGCATAAACAATTCCTGAACTTCCAACTGTAAATTTTTGCTCTATTGATAAATTATTTGCTATCGGCAATTGTACTGATACACCAATTCCATTGCTTGTTCTTTTCAGATTAGAGAAATATTCTGTTCCTGAATTAGATGTTACTTTTGTGACAATACTATCACTTACTAAATCAGTCCCTGAAAAACGTGCTCCAATAACATCATAACTCCTAATCTTAGGATTCACTAACCATTGACACTTAACTACAATAATACAATTACTACTGCAACTTTTCACTATCATTAATTTTTTTGAAGCAGTTTCATATGTCACATTCCTAGATAAAGTATTGGAATAAATGGTATTAATTTCAACATCACTATCATCAATATTAAATGATTTTATCCATTCATAATCATCGAAATTCATATTATCAAAATATCCCATTCCATAATATTCGTTTATAAAATCATATTCCTTTTTCGACACTATTAATCCATTATTATTTTCCATAAATTGAATGTTTTGAGCATATACAAATTCACTACTTATAAAAAAAGAACCAACACAAGTAATAATAAATATAAGTTTATTAAATTTCATATTTCCTCCTTTCACCTTAATACTATCATCAACTAGAAAAAAATAAAGAGACAAATTGTCACATATTCTTCAAACAACAATTTATCTCTTTATTATTATTCAATATATTTAAAATATTTTTTTTGAAAATAATTTATTTTTTCATCACTACAATCATTTAACAGACATTTTTTGCGATCCATAACATATACAAACTCTTCAATTACATTACCTAACTTATCAACCTTTAAATAAGACAAATCAGGATAAGTATAAGTATAAGTAACCGTATAATCATTATAATTTTCTAAAATTGAATAAACTTTTGCTTCATAATAATATAAATATGTTATGCTAATATCATTTTCTCTTTCAAATAAACTATAACATTTTTCTTTCGTATCCAATTTAAAATTTTGTTTTACATACTCAGGAATTTGGTTAGATTCTTTATTTATCTCATTTTCATTTAGTGATAAACTATTTTTAGAAAAAAACGAATTATTAGAATATGATTTAACCAAGTTTAATTTTAAATCAAAATTATTTTCTTTAGTTGAAACCTTAAAATATAAATTAGAAATAACATATTCCAAATCTTTATATTGTAACAAAGAATCTTTATAGTAAGATGAAAAAGTATAATTATTAAAATCGCTAATTTTATAAATCACAAAGTTTTTATTATCTTTTTTATAATATAATTCACTCGATATAACTTCCAAATTCTTTTTATTATCTATATTACCTAAATTTATATATATTTTATCCTTTGAAATTATTACTAACCCATCATGAAGTGATATATTTTCATTTTCACCATGAACTTCATATACCATAATTGAATTATAATTATTAATAAAATAAAAAGATAAAAAAATAACAAATAATACTACAACAAAGCAAAAAATAACAATTAGTGCCTTTTTCAATTTTTTATTTTTCTTTATAGCTTTAACAGTTACATCATTTATTTCTGTAATATTTTTACTGTTTTTTCTTTCACCAACAATAATCTCATTGATAGTTACATCAAATATTTTTGAAAGTTTTAGCAACATATCTGTATTTATATTATTTTGACCTTGTTCCCATTTCGATATAGTCGTTCTATCTACAAACAACATCTCAGCCAGTTTTTCTTGTGTATAATTACACTCTTTTCTCAATTTTGCAATAAATTTTCCAATTTTTTTATAGTCTAAATTCATGTATTAATCAAACTCCAATTTATTTTATTTTATCAAGATTATAATAGTAAATCAATTACTCAAAAAATTAAATTATGAAATTGAACTATATTTATAACAGTTCCAATTAAAATATCTAAAAATAAATTAATATTGAATATTTATAGTTCATTTACAAATTATTATTCTTACTACTATGTTATTTCTTCTTTTTATATTGTATATATAAACATATACAGCTAAAACAAATTACCATATTTTTTAGCACAATCATATAGTTAATTTATCCATATTTTCTAAGAGTCTAACACAAATTTAATAAACACACACATTCAACATACCTTGTTTGCATATTATGTCTAGTTCATTATGATATAATGTTTAAATTTCTAATTATCTAGTACTTTTTCTAATTCTTTTAAAGATTTATTTATATGCTTTCTATTTATACCTATTATAGGGATATCTAATTCTTTTATGTTCTCATATAACTTCTGCATAAATAATCCCATTCTTTTTTCCATCCCTTTATTTGTATATATATAATTAACACAACAAGACGGTGACTGCTCTATTCCTAATATTGCTACTACTTCATAATTTGATTCTACTAAATCTTTTATTTGTTCAGCAACTTTATTAGCCAAAAACTCACAATGTTCATTAAACTCTATAGTATTATATTTTGCAATACCCTTAGGTTCTCTAATTAAATTATTGTTATATTCTGCTTCAGCACAAGGCATTTGAATTAAATTTATGTTATAATCAAGAAGCAAATCAATAAATGGTCTTATAGAGCTTTTCCATTCATACTTTACTATTCCCTGGGCTTGATATGCTTGTGCAATTAAACAAAAAGGAATAAAAATAAACTTTTTACTTCTATTATCCATTATAAATATTTCTCCTTAAAATCTATATTTTTATAGGTTTCTATAATCCTTTCAATTTTAGGATAAAGTTCCCTATTATAAACATTTAAACATCCATCTAAAATGACACTGTTCATTGAATTGTTTAAAATAGGCATACCAAGTAAACATTGTCCTTCATTCATTTTAGGTACAAACCCATGCGCTAATATTTGATTTTTTACAGAATAATCATCTGTTTCATCTAATAATGGAAAAAGAATTTCTAAATCAAAGTTTTTAAATAATTTTTTAAACACATTTATCATAGTTTCTTGTTCTATAGCAAATAATTGACTTTTTCTTGCACCATCAACTACTAATTTTATATTTTGTTTTTTACATATGATTATTGAAAGTATATACATTGCCAAACGACATGACAAACAATTAAATTGAGAAATAGTTATTTTCCCAAATTGTTTTTTTATATATTCAATATCATAATTATAAAATGAACAAATTAGCTCTCTAAATATTGCATCAGTTTTTTTAATTCCCATTATTTCAACTTTATCAGACCCATATTTTTTTTGCACCAATTAATATATTTTTACTTTTTAATTCTTGGCCATTATCAAATGTTACAAGACTTACCTTATATCCCTTATCTAACATTATTAATGTTGATAAAAAAGAATCTTTTCCACCGGAAAAAAGTATCAACGCTTCTTTCATAACTCAACTACTCCTAACATTTATTAGTTAAAATTTGATTAATATATTCAAAACCTTCATCTATTTTTTCTTCAATAGGAATATCTTTACTATAAATTTTTCTTAAATTATCCATTACTTTATTTCCATTATCATCTATTTCATAAAAGCTATCATATCCTCTTTCATTAAAAGTAAATATATCTGAAAATGGTTTGTTATTTAAAATAGGATCTGTTACCATTTCACTATATTGCCAAACTAAGTATGGTGAATCATATTCTCTTCTCTTGGTTTCGGGATGAATTATTTTCCACTTTTCAAACCATAAAAAGTGCAATGTTTCATGCGCACATACTTCTAATAACTTTGTTTCATTAACGCCTGTACTAACAGAAAAAGAAAAACTATCTAAATATCTTGGAAAAACTGGAATTAACCCTACTGTAGCAATAATTTCTTTTACATTATTAGGCCAATCAACATCAAGATATAAGGACAATGTTTCAAAATATTTATCATTGTACTTTTTCCATAATGAATTATATTTTTCAGTTTCTTTTGTTATTCTTTCTTTATATTTATTATAATCACTAGTGACAACTTCTTCGATTACTTTATAAACTTCATCACGCGATAAATTTGAATCTAAATTAGCCAATTCAGGAAAATATTTTACAGTAAAATCATGAACACTCAATGCTCCATTATCCTCAAAATATGCCCATTTTATAACTTCTATATTTTCTTCTAAAGTCATTTCTCTAAATATTATTTTAGGTAAAAACATAATATCATCTCCTATATTCATCATATCAAACCAATTCACATTCACTAGCGATTACCATATCATCAAAGCAAAATTCTATTACATATTCATTAAACTACTTACAAGTTATTATTCTTAATTTCCAAATTCTTCTTTTTCATAAAGATACTTTCATTATTTAATGAACATTTTTTTATCAGCTTATATTATAAACTAGTCAACCAATACCACTAGACCTTGTATGTGGAAACATATACTGCTAAAACAACCTACCATATTTTTTAGGGTGTTTTTTTGATATTTTTGACTATCTTTTTAACTTTTTTAAATCCCTATGTATAATTGATTTTTCCTTATTTTATAAAGGTTTAACGAAAAATTAACAAGCACACACATTCCACATGATAAGTTTTTGGAAACATATTAAATGGTTTTATATATTTAACTTCATAATTTGCTGATAAATAATCTAAATCTCTTGCTAAAGTAACTGGATCACACGATACATAAATAATATATTTTGAACCAATCCTTTTTAAATTTTCCTTTGTTTTAATATCTAAACCTGCTCGTGGGGGGTCAACTATTACTAAATCAATATCTTTAAAACTATCAATTACATTTTCCACTTTATCACAAATAAATTCAATATTATAAAGATTATTTAACTTTGCATTTTTCATAGCATCATTTATATTAGTAATAGAATAATCAACTCCTATAATTTTTTTTACATAATCACTTACATATATACCAATAGTACCTGTTCCACAATATAAATCAAGAATAGTTTCAGGACAATACTTAGAAACAATTTTTAACACTTCATCATATAATTTCTCAGTCAATTTAATATTTACTTGAAAAAAGGAATCTATAGATAAGTAATACTTCTTATTACCTATATTTGTTAATATTTGATCTTTATTTGTTATACAACTATCATTAATATATAAAACATCAACCTTATCTAAAATACTTTCATAATTAAATACATTTCCAACTAGCTTAAGCATTACTCTCTTCTCATCATTTGATACTCTAATAATAATTTCTTCAATTTCATTATTTTTAACTACATTTTCAAGTTCTTCAAACAAACTATTAATTTTAAAAGAAACAAGACAACACTTATTTATTTCCAGTAATTCGTTAGATTCTTCTTCATAATAACCTATCTTCTTGTTTTTAATATGCAACTTTATTTTATTTCTATAATAAAACTCTTCACCATATTCTATATTTTTTATAACTACTAAATCAATATCAGTAAACTTAGCTATCAATTCTCTAACCTTTTCTTCTTTATAATTATTTTCCATTTCAAAAGGAATATGCTGAGAAGAACAACCTCCACATTTAAAAAAATACGGACAAAGTGGTTTTATACGAAATGGTGAGACTTCATTATATTTTTTTACAATACCCTCAAAATACTTTTTCTTTTCATTAGTAATTTCAATTTGAATTTTCTCATTTGGTAAAGCATTGTCTATAAAACCAATTTTTTCATCCCTATGAATTATTCCCCTACAATAATGATCTAATTTTTCCACAGTATACTCTTTTTCCATCTTATATCATCTTCCTCTTGCTTATTATATCATATAATTTTAAAAAAAAATCTAGTAATAACCATACTAGATTAATCTTTTAGCATATAAAAATTTATATTAGTAGTAATAATCTATTAATTCTTAAAACTTTTCTCTTAATACTACCATTATATAAAATAAAGTATCACATAATTTTTTTTAAAATATTTTTTAAATCTTTAAATACATATATTACCCTATTATTATTCATAATAATAGTGGTGATATTATGTTAATAATAAATAAACTAAAAAAAGAA
>CALVIF010000048.1 GCA_944329395.1 uncultured Bacilli bacterium
AAAACAATCCTTTTTATTTTAATTCAACTAAATATAATTTTTTATCACTATGTACAAAGATTAAATTTGCTTTATTCTGATATTCTGTAAATTTATTGTCTTTATATGTCCATGCCACATTTACAGAATAAGCTTTTTCATCAGTTGTTTGCCCATAAGTGTATGATGTTGTTTCTATACTTTCAACTGTTACAGTATCAACTTCTGGCAATTCTTGATTTCTATTATTATATATATTACTTTCAACATATTTGTAAAAAGTATTTTCAGCATTTTCTAGAAAATTAGCTAGGATATCTGGGTGAACTATTTCTACTCCACCTATATCTGTTTTTGATGATTTATCTGCTAGTGAATAAAAATCTACTACAAACATTTCTGCTAATTTAGATGCATATTTTGTCTCATCAACATTTTCTTTTGAATTTAATATCTTTATTAGGTCTTTAAATAGTAATTGATATTTTTTACTTTTATTGTCTTTTAAAACATAACCATAATTATCAATTGATTCAATAACTTTTGCTTCTTGACCCTCTTTTTGAAGAAAGTTTTTAGGTACAACTAGGAATCCAATCACTAAAACTAATATGATTGCTAAAATTATTATTAATACTTTTATATTTTTTTTTAATTTCATATTAAATTCCTCTCTTTACTTCTTCCATTACTTTTTCTTCTTCTTCTAATAAATTAAAAACAATTATATCATTGGAAACATCTAATAAATTATTTGTATATTCAGAATTTTCTTTTAATTCCTCTTCACTTATAGCTTCGCCATTTAATGATAAATATTCCATCTTTTGGCTATTATAGTAGGCTTTATTTGTTACCCAATTACCATTTGGGAAGCAAACAATATTTTTACCAATAACGTTAAAAATATCGTGTCCTAACTGATATTCATTATATATTCCAAGCATATTTCCTAAGGTAGGCATTGCATCATACATACCCATTACTTCTGTTATCTCTTGATTATATTTTGTTCCAGCCATATCTTTTGTCCAAATAATAAATGGTACTTTTCTTCCTAATTCATATTCATATGATCCATATTGTTGATAATTTGGATCATCTTTGTCTAATATATCATCTGTTTCTTTATCATAATTATATAATCTATTCCAATCACCTTTTGGAAGTCTTGCGTCATGATCACCATAAATTACTAATACTGTATCATCAAGAAGTCCTGCTTCATCTAATTGTTCAATGAACATACCTAAGGCACCATCTGCATAGTGATATGATTTTATATAATTTCCAAGTTTAGTGCCTTCCATATATGGATAGACAACTTCTTCTGTTGTTCCATCTTCATTTGTTATAGTTTCTTTTATATCAACTGGAAAATCTCCATATTTATCTGTTTCAGAGAAAGGAGTATGATTAGTTAGCATAATCATTGTTCCATACCAATTTTCATTTTCTTCATCTATTTTTTGTAATTTAGGAATAGATTGGTTGAAGAACTCTATATCAGATAAACCTAAACCAATAATATTTTCTGGTTTTACTTCATAATCTTTTTTGCTGTAGAATTTTTGATATCCTAAGCTTTGATACATTGTACGACGATTCCAAAAGTCGGCATTATTAGCATGCATACTAAATGTAAAATAACCTGCTTCACTTAATAAATTTTGAATTGAATTATATTTTCTTTTTGGGAAAGAGACAAATGCTGTTCCACTTTTCGTTGGCATTAGCGATGTTGAAAAAGTTAACTCAGCGTCACTACTTGTACCAACGCTTACTTGCGAATAGAAGTTAGAAAAATACATACCTTCTTTTACAAGCTTATTTAATGTTGGTGTTACTGCTTCGCCATTAAATTCCATTCCAATAATAGCTTGTTGCATGCTTTCAGCATGAATAACAAGAACATTTTTATCTTTAAAAATATTTGTATATTCGTTTGTTTGAACACTATCTTTATCAGCAAAATAGTCGTTAAATCTTTTTTTTGCTTTATCATAACCAAACATTGAATTTAATTTTGGCTGAATTGATGATATTAAGTCAGAACTTTGATATATATATATTCCAAAACGCATTACAATATATTCTTTATTCCATTGTGAAACAAATCTTGATGCATCTAATGATGTCATAGTTACAATGAAAAGGACTAAAACACCAATTCCACTACATAAAGTTTTGGTCATTTTTTTCTTTCGTTCTGATTTTACTTCTATTGTTTTATAATAATTTTGTTTTTTTAGTTTTGAATTAACAACTACTAAAATAATTGGTCCTATTACATATACTAAATCCTTTAATTGAATTACATTTTCAACTACTGCATCACCTACAGCTCCTACATATTGTGTTAGTGATAACATAGAAACTGAAGCAAAAGATGAGTAGAATGTATAATATATTGAATTTATCATACATATTGCACTTAAAAATATTGTAAGCGACATGTAATATGTAAAACGACTTTTTGGCTTAAATAAATAGCCAAATGCTCCAACTATAATTATTACAGCTAAATCACCCATTATGGCTTTTATTGATAAAAAGCTACTTAAAGTTGGAATACAAAAACATCTTAATAAAGTCGAATTCACTAGACATATTATTACATAAGTAATAAATAGAATATTATTTTTTATATATTTTCTTATTAAGTGTTCTTGCATAATTTTATTTATATTATAAATTATTTTATCTTTTAGTTTATTTAGTTTAAATTTAATTCTCTTCATTCCAATAACCTCACTTTATTAGTATAGCACGATTATAGGTATTTTTCAACTTGCTCATATTAATATAAAAGGAATGATACTTCATTCCTTTTCTTTGATGTTATTATTTTGAGTATTTTTATATACCCCGGCATTTATAATTAATCCTAAAACAAAGATGTATGATAAAACATAAACCCATAATAAAAGAATTAAAATATTAGATACACTTCCATAAAATAGATCATATTTTGTAAATGTATCTAAATAAAATGAATATACTTCTGATGCTATAATCCAGCTTATTGTTGTAAACAAAGCTCCTTTAGTTGTCGTTTGGCTTTCTATTTCTTCATCAGGTGCTATTGCATAAATTAATTTTATATTATAGTAGATTATAATAATACTAATTGGATATTTTATTAATTTATATATTCTATATAAGAATGATACTGTACCTTGATTATTAACATTTTCTCTAAAAAATGAAAAGATGGTATCTCCAAATACTGGAATAGCGAGTAAGAAAAGCATAACTTCTACTAAAATAATTGTCATTAGTACAGCTTTTATTCTACGTGTTAGAAAATCTTTATCTTTAATTTTATATATTTCATTTGAGGCAATTATTATTGAATGCATACCATTAGATGCAAGTAAAAATGCGGAAACAAAAAATACACCAATATTAAAGGTAAAACCTTCACCGTTTATGATACTTGTCATAAACTCTCCTACCCCACCTGGAACAGTTATATTTATTCCTTCTTTAATAACTTCATATGATATTGAAAATTTTGAAGCTATTGTTCCTACTAAGGCACCAATTGGAATTAGCGACATGACAAAGAAAAAAGCAAGATTACCGGGTAAAATTCTCGTTTCTGGTTTCTTGATTAATTCAATAACCTTTTTAAAGAAATTCCTTACTTGCTCCATTTCCATCATCCTTTTATTTTAAATCTTCCTTGTTAGCAATCATTTCAAGTGTGGCCTCGTTTATTGCATCGTCTAATGTTTTTATCTTATCTTGAATCATACTGTATCCAACAGCAGCTCCGAACTCATGTGGAAGATTTTTCATTTCTTTGAATAGTTTTTTGGCATATGTTTCTACTTGCCTTTCACTATAACCAACTAAATAAATCAAGAATTCGTTACCATCTGTTCTTATTATTTCACTGTTTTCTAGTTGAGTGTTTACTAATATTCCAGCGGTTTTAATTATTAATTGGTCTCCTTCTTCATGTCCAAAATTATCATTAATATATTTAACATTATTTAAGTCAACCATTACAATTGCTTGTGGATAAACATCATTTTCTTCCCATTCAGGCATTTTAGCGTTTAAATAATTACGATTTTTCAATGATGTAAGCATATCCGTATATTTATGTCTTTCAGTTAGCTTTACCTTTTTTACTTTCTTTTTGTGTTTATAGATTAAATACATTATTATAATTACGCCTAATGGAATAAAGACAATCGCTAAAGCAATAGTATATACTTGTTCAAATGTTGAATCTTCTAAAATTGAAGCATGTAAATTTTCTATTCCACTATTGCGATAATTATAGTATGAGTTTGTATTTATTATGTAATTAAACAAATCATAGAAAGCTTCATTATCTTTTTTTACCATAAATTTATAATCATTCATCATGGTATCTAAATATAATAGATTATAATTTTTAAACTTTGTTGTTTGATAATAATTATAAATTTCTCGATCTAAGACTATTAGTTTTTCTTTTATATTTGACAATAATTCATCAATATCTTTATAACCTTTAATATTAGCTTTTGAATTTGTTGAAAAATAATTATATAGAGAATCATCTTCTAACATTGCTATTTCTTTATCTTTTAGACTTTCTAGTGATGTAATAATATGATTATCTTTTTGAAATCCTAATACAACATATTCTTCAATAAAAGTTGATAATGTTGAATAATACTTATCATTATTATAATTATAGTAATCAAAATAAACGTCTATTTCACCTTTATCTATTGCTTTTTGTAAATCCTCTTTAGTTTCAAATTCACGATACTTAAAATTGATATCTGTAAGTCTAGCAATTCTTGAAATATATTCTCCGGCAATACCGGCAACTTTATTATTTACTTTAACTTCGTATGGTGCATTTTTTACAAAGCCATATGTATAATTTTTTGCAATTAATTCAGTTTTTGTTTTAGCTGGTATTTGATTTTTTTGAATATAATAATTTAAATAGTTTTCATTGTATTCATCAATGTATTTTGTAACTTTCCATTTATTGTAATATTTTGTCACTATATTATTAAGTTCTTTATTATCATCACTTAAAGTTAAAACAATTTGTTTTTGCATATCTGTTAAGTAATAATTAATAAAATATTTATTTTTTTCAATTGTATAGTCTAAATACATAATGTTAGGCATTACAATCATATTTACTGTATCATTATCTAAGGCAGTATATAATTCTTCTATAGTTTTATATTGTTTGTATGAAAGATTAGTTCCACTTTTTAGATAATATGCTATTTCTTCTGCATCTTCTTCAAACACACCAAATGTTATGTTTTTTAAATCTTTAATGTGATTTATTCTTTCATATGATTTACCTACTATAATATAATTGTCATTAAATAAAAATAAATTTTCTTTTTTTAATTTTGCATCATTATCTAATATTTCTATACGATAACTCGATGTTTTAGGTGATGATGTTTTTAAATAAGGAATAACATTAAATTCAATACCAACATTTTCTTCAAAATCATTAATAAAATTGAAAATTACACCTTCACCATTCATTCCATATAGTGGGTAATCGTTTACAACTTCAAAATCGTATGTTTTTTCGTTGTTTTTTTCTACCCATCTTTTTTCACTGATTGTTAGTGTCGTTGTACTATCTTCCTTATTATAATAGCGATATACAAAAACAAAGACAATTGCTGCTATTATAATTGGAATTAATATAAACAGTTTCTTTTTCATAATTACCGCCTATCTATCCTTTGTCCATGTGATACCTTCATCTTTATATTGCTTGTAACCAATTATTGGGAAATGTTCTGTATCACCTTTTTTTTCAATGTAAATTTGGAAATCATAAAAATTCTTTTGTTCAGATGAGAACTTTTCTAAGGCTTTGTTTCCATATGATTTAGCCTTTTCTAAATCCACATCTTCTTTTACTGTAATAAATATTTTTACTAATTTTCCAGATAGTGCTGTTGAAACATCTGTTACAGACTCTTCTTTTAAGGCTTTTTCTACTTCAGTGTATGTTTTATCAGAAATTTCTACCTTTTCAATTCCATCTAATCTATTTCCATAGATGGCTTTTACTGTATTTGGGAAAAAAATATTTTTTAGTTGAAATAAAATTACTACTAATACCAAAAATATGATAATGGTAATTATAGTTCCTTTATTTCTTCTTATATAATTCATATTCTCACATCCTAGTATTTTTATTATATTATACACCATTGATAATTCTTTTTCAATTATCAAATTAGTTCAGTTCTTCTTTTAAAATTTCCATTGCTAATTTAGGATTAGCACTGCCTTTTGTTTCTTTCATTACTTGACCCATGAAAAATTTTATAGCTCTATCGTGACCATTTTTATAGTCTGCAAGACTATCTGGATTATCTATAATTATTTTTTTTATTATTTCTCTTAATGCACTATCATCTATAATATTACTAATTCCTTTTTCAGTTACTATTTCTTCAATTGATTTTGTACTTTCTAAAATTGCATCTAAAATATCTTTAAAATTTTTGCTAGTTAAAGAGTCATCTTCTATTTTATTTATTAATTCAAGAAATCTTTCTTTAGTAAGTGTTGTTTGAGTAATTTGTTTTTCTTGCTTGTTTAAATAAGCTGATATATCTCCTAATAATAAATTACTTGCTATTTTAAAATTAGTATTTTCTGTTAATAGTGTATTGAAATAATCACTAAGTGACTTGTTTTGAACTAACTTATTGGCATTAACTTCTGATACACCTTTTTCAAGATATATTTTTCTTCGTTCATCTGGAAGCATTGGGATTGTTTCTTCGACATTTTTTATCATCTCATCTGTAATAAAAAGGTATGGAATATCAGGTTCTGGAAAATAACGATAATCATTTCCTGTTTCTTTAACACGCATTAATACTGTATCCCCTAGTTTATCATCATATCGTCTTGTTTCTTCTTTAAATGTTTTTCCTGCTTCAATTAAACGTATTTGACGAGCAATTTCTTTTTCAATACTTAAAGCTACGTTAGAAATTGAACCTATGTTCTTTATTTCACATTTTGTTCCGAAAGGATCAGATAAATTTTTACGTATAGAAACATTAGCATCAGCTCTCATAGAACCTTCTTCCATTTTACAATCACTTATATCACTATAAAATAAAAGTTCTTTCAATTTTTCTAAGTATAGCTTTGCTTCTTCACTACTAGTAATGCATGGTTTAGTTACTATTTCAATTAGTGGCACACCTGCTCTATTAAAATCTAGTAATGTTTTATTACCTCGATGAGTACTTTTACAAGTGTCTTCTTCAATATGCATTTCTTCAATTTCTATTTTTTTAGTTGTACCATTTATATTAATTTCAACATAGCCATCATACCCAATTGGAGTTCTTGATTGCGTAATTTGATAATTTTTGGGATTATCTGGGTAAAAATAATTTTTACGATCAAAGTGCATTTTTCTTCTAATTTTACAGTTTAAAACAGTAGCTGCTTTAATTGCTAGATTAACTACTTCTTCATTTAGAGTTGGAAGTGTACCTGGATATCCTAAATCAACTACGTTTGTTAGTGAATTAGCCATTTCTCCATAACCATTAAGTGAACTGGAAAATATTTTGGTTTTTGTTTTTAATTCTACGTGTACTTCAATGCCAATTGTTGGAATATAGTTTGTCATTATTGATCACCTCTTGGATTTAAGTTTAGGTTTAATTTTTTTTCAATAAAACTTGCTAATTGATATATTTTGGCTTCTTCAAAATTATTTCCAATAATATGTAGACCAATTGGCATATTATCAGAAGAAAATCCTACAGGAAGGCTTAATCCAGGTAAACCAGCCATATTTACTGGTATTACTAGAACATCGTCCATAAAACTTTTTAATGGATCATCCATTGAATCTGTCAAATTATAAGCTGTTGTTGTTGTAGTTGGTCCAATAATAAAATCATATTTTTCAAATACTTTAGTTAATTCTTTTTTCATATCATCTCTTATAGATAATGCTTTATTGTAATACTGTTTAGCATTTTTACCACTAAGTAAATATGAGCCGACCATGATTCTTCTTTTTACTTCTTTGCCAAAACCTTCCTGACGACTGCCATAATATAAATCATCAATATTTTCTGGATTTTCCTTTGAATGACCATATCTAATTCCATCAAAACGTGCAAGATTAGAACTTGCTTCTCCCATAGCTATTATTTGATATAATGTTACGGCATTTTCTAAATATTTAACATCTAAATAATCTACTGTAACACCGCTATTTTCTAGCATATTGATAATTTCTTTTATTTTGTTTCTAATTTCTTCAGAAACTATGTCACTCAAAAAATAATTTGGAACGGCTATTTTCATACCAGTAATATCTTGATTAATCAATCTTGTAAAATCTTCTGATTCTTTTAAAGCGGAAGTTAAATCTTTTTCATCTTTACCTACAATTGCGTTTAACAATAAGGCGTTTTCATAAACATTTCTACTCATAGGACCAATTTGATCTAAACTAGAAGCAAATGCAACTAATCCAAATCGTGATACTCTTCCATAAGTTGGTTTCATTCCGACTATTCCGCAATAACTTGCAGGCTGTCTAATTGAACCACCAGTATCAGTTCCTAAAGCTAAAGGAAGATCTCTAGCAGCTATTGTTGCTGCAGACCCTCCAGATGATCCTCCTGCTATTTTTTCTTTGTTCCAAGGATTTTTAGGTGGATTAAAATAGCTTGTTCTACTTGATGAGCCCATTGCAAACTCATCCATATTTGTTTTACCTATAATAATCATATTTTGAGATTTAATTTTTTCAATAACAGTTGCATCATATATTGGAATAAAATTTTCTAACATACGTGATGCACAAGTTGTTCTTAAATCTTTTGTAACAATATTGTCTTTTATAGCTATTGGTATTCCAAATAAAATATTATCTACTTCTTTATTTTCTAATTCATAGGCTTGTTTTTTTGCTTCTTCTTTATTTAATGTTATGTATGCATTTAATTCTTTATTATTCTCAATACGTTCAAATGCTTCTTCTACTAGTTCTATTGGTTTTATCTTTTTTTCTTTTAAAAGTTGGTGTAATTCTATAATACTTTTATCTAGATACTTCATATTATGCCTCCTCTTTAATTACGACTGGTACTTCAATATAATTTCCACTATGATGAGGAGCTATCTCTATAATTTTTTTAGGATTTAGCATTTGGCCAACTTCATCTTTTCTTAGGACAGTTTCTTGATTCCAATTAGCTATTAGGATTTCTTCATCATAACCTTTTACACTGTTAATTTTTTCAACATCATCTAATATTTTTTTTAATTCTATTTGATAATTTTCTATTTCTTCTTCAGTTACTTTTATTCTTGCAAGTTTAGCAACATGTAATACTTCTTCTTTTGTTAATTTATTATTCATAAAGGTCCTCCTTTAACTTCTATATTATAACACGATGATTTTATATTGTAAATTAATGGGGAAAAGAAAAAGAAATAACATATAATATTATTT
>CALVIF010000049.1 GCA_944329395.1 uncultured Bacilli bacterium
TCTCTCGTTGTGCCTTGAGGAAGGCCTGGTATTTTTTTAATATTTCATATCTTTCTTTGTAATCTTCTTTTGTTAAATCTTTTTTAGGTCTACCACGTTTTTGTCCTTGACCCAGATATTTTTCAGGATGTAAAACTTTTTGTTTCCAAGTTTCAATTGTTTTTCTAGATATTCCATATATTTCTTCCAGATATTTTGCTGAATATCCTTCAATATATTTAGCTAATACTTCTTCTTTTTGAGCTAAAGTATATTTTTTAAATTTTTGCCCTTTCGAAGCCATAATAAAATACACCTCCTTTCGGAAGTGTATTTTATCATATTATTTGTAAATTCCTTTTTTATTGTGTCTACTCTATGGGGTGCATTTCAATATTACAATCCTTTTTTATAATAAAAAAAGCAACTTCAATATGTGAAGTTGCTAAACAAAATTTAATGAAATAATTTATTTTATTCATCAGGCTGTTTAGGATTTTCTGTAGTGTTATCTTTATCTCCAGAAGAATCAGAATTATCAGAATCACCAGATTCTGAATTATCACCATCAGAACCACCTGTCTCAGAGCCACCTGTCTCAGAGCCACCTGTCTCAGAGCCACCTGTCTCAGAGCCACCATTAGATTCGCCACCAGATTCTGAACCACCACTAGATTCTCCACCTGTCTCAGAAGAATTATCATTTTCCTCTTTATCTTCCTCTTTGTCATTATTATCATTTTCTTCTTTTTTTCCAGATAAAGTAAGTTTTAAATTACCATTCATTAAATCAATTCGCTTAGAAGGAGGATAATTTTGCGCAATGACATATCCAGAATTACCTTCAAATATAACTCCTATACCGAGTCTAGCAGCCGTAGCTTTTGCTGTTGCCATATCGTCTCCGGTAAAATCTGGAAGCAACCTATATAAACTGGAAGTCTTATATGGACCTTTTCCAATAACACTTTTTTCATAAGGATCGTTAATCGAAAAATCAAATTTAGTAATCTTCTCAGCTTCAGCCAATCCTAAATTTTCATTCATTGCCTTAACAATATCATTACGACTATTCTTATTTGGAACATAGTTATATAAAACCATCCTCATACGTTCATCATAAATATATTGATCATTACCAGCTAAATGTAATTGTTGAATATTAATTAAATCTGCTTCTTTTGATGATAAACTTTTCTTAATTATATCTTTACCAACATTATAAAAAGATAACATTTGCTTAGTTGTAAGATTTGTATCTAAGCTGTTAGAAACAGTATCAAGTATATTTTTAAATTTAGTAATATCAGTTATATTTTTAAACTTATTAGCAATCGCCATAACAATTTCTTGTTGGTGTTTATTTCTTCCAAAGTCCCCATCAACTAAATCATATCTATTTCTTGCATAAACTAAAGCTTGTTCTCCATGTAATGTTTGATAACCTGGTTCAATACATATTGTTTCCCCACGATTAGAATCATCAGTACATAGACGTTGTTTTACATCAATTTCTACGCCACCAACTGCATCAACTAATTTAACCAAACCTTTAAAATTAATTTTTGCATAATAATCTATCTTAACACCAAAATACTCAGAAATAGTATTCATCATACAATCAGTTCCATAGCCAGCAGCATGCGTAATCTTATTTTCTGCTTTGTTAGACCAACAAGCTATGGGAACGTAACTATCACGAGGAATAGAAAGCATAGTAGCATTTAATGTTTTAGGATTAAATGTCATAAGAATTAAAGTATCTCCATTAGCAATTGCATTTTTTTCTAAAACTTCAGCTGTAGAATCAATTCCCATTAATAAAATTGTAAAAGGCTCTGTAATATCCTTACCACTAGAAGCAGTTTCCACCTCAGAAACTTCTGCTTTTTTCATTTCTTTACTTTTTGTTGTAATTACTTTAGTATCTTTCGCAATATTTTCATATCCTGCAATATTTACAAACATATCAACATAGTTACTAGGTAAAATCATTGCATCAATTTCCTCAGCATATAAATCTGTCAACATACTAGAGTAATCTTCATAATCTATAATCTCATTTTCATCATTTAGTTTATATTCTTTAATTATCTCTTGTGGAATTATATATCCATCAGGAGATTTTTCATTATTCCAAATACCAATTTTAAGATTAGTTACATTCTTAATATTATTAACAGAACTATCATTCATCATAACAAGACTAGAAGAATAAGTAACATAACCTGTATTCATATTTTTAAGAGTTCCAAATAAATAAAAAATAACCCCACCAATTACACCACAAAAAATAGAATAAAATATTAAAAATAAAATAAAACCAATTCTCTTTGAATGTCTATTTTTTGCTCTTTTCTTAAATATCAATAGCATTTTTATTAATATTAATATGTCAATTAAACCTAAAATACCAATAACAATATATCTAATTAAATTCTCAATAGATTCAAGTTTTAATAATTCATATATTGCAAAAATACTAGTACAAAGTGATATAATCATCAAAAAAAGTAATATTAACTTTAAGAAAGAAATTTTTTTTAAAGCAGTTTCTTTAGACATAAGTAAATAACCCTCCATATAGCAAAATCATATAATAATAATTATAACCAATTTTAATTGATATATCAAGAAGTTGAAAATAGTGACAAAATTTAATGTAAAATTTTTGTAAAATACATTTATTTTAACTAAAACACTTAAGAAATATGTCAAATATTGTTATAATATAATTACTATATAATCGGAGGTGGAAAATGAAAAAAATATTTTATGTAATAACTTTAATAATTGCAATATTTATTTTTAATTCAACTGATGTATCAGCATTTTCCTCATCCAACTATAAAAATAGAAAATTATGTGGGACATATGAAGTAGCATCTTTTAAAGAAAATGGTACTGTCCAAAAAGTTAGCTGTCACAATACATTTGATGAAGCTAAAGAATCAATGAAAAAAGATGGTTCTAATGATCTTGCAATCTTAAATTCAGTAAATGGCACCGTAAAAATTCTTGATGCTAATGTCGGACTTTTAGATTTAACAATGTTAGGCTCTGATAATACTTTTAATATATACACAACCAGCGAATTAGAAGAAAGTGCATTTACTTATATGGTTGGAAGTAATGGCGGTGTAGATGGTGCACTACTTGATTCAGGCTATTCAAACAAATATGGTGCGTTTACTGCTAAAATAAAAATCTCCAATGTTGAAGGCTGGATCAACATAAATGCATATGAAATTGTTCCAATTACATGGGTAAAGTCTTCAAGCAGTTACACAATAAATAATGAAATAAGACATAACTATGTCTTAAAAATACAAGAGCCATACTCTGGTAGTTCAGGAAGAACAATTGGCCCTAAGCCATCAATGTTAAATGAAGGAACATACTATAGTTATGATGGTCATTATTTTTACAAAGATATAATTACAATGATAAAAGACTATAAAGCTGGTAATTATAATAACTCAGTCAATAAAGACAAGCCATATTATAATTATTACCAATATTTATCAAATCATACACGAACAAATTACTCAAGCATAAATCTTGATGAATATATTCGTAATAATTTAGGATACGTTAATGATGTATTTGGTTCTGATAATATGAATAAAGAAGAGCATAAATCATCTAGATTATATGGAAAAGGTGCTTTTTTCTACTATGCTCAAGAAAAATATGGTGCTAATGCATTATTATCATTATCACTATCAAGAAATGAATCAGGAAATGGAACAAGTAATATATCTATCAATAAAAACAATGGTTTTGGTTTAAATGCTGTAGATTCAAATCCATATGAAGAATCAACCTGGTATCCAACATTTATGAACAGTATTTATGAGTTTGCTCAATATTATATAACAAACAAATATTTAAATCCAAATGACTATCGTTATTATGGAGCACAATATGGTAATAAAGGTGTTGGAATGAATGTTAAATATGCATCAGACGTCTATTGGAGTGAAAAAATGGCATCTAATTATTACTATGTTGATAAAGCTTTTGGTATGCAAGACTACAATTACTATCAGCTAGGAATAATTACTCAACCAACTTATGCTAAATCATCACCTTCAACCTCATCTAAAAATGTATATTATTATAGAAAAAAAGAAAGTAGTGTAGTAATTTTAGATGAAATAGAAGGACAAGAAGTAAATGGTAATAAAAAATGGTATAAAGTAGTTAGTGATATGAATATTGATTCTAACTTTAATGAAATAAAATCAGGAATTTATAACTGGGATTCATACGTTTATGTTCCGGCCTCTTATGTTAGCAAAATAAATGAAGGAAAAAATGGCTATATTTCACCAAACGAAGTAATTGAATATCAAGATAAAAATTATAGCTACGATTTATTTGTAAAAGATGCAAAATTTACTCCAGAAGTTGCTAAATCAACCAAGGAAACAAAATACTACTATGATCCAACACTTCAAAGTACTACAGGTAAAACTTTATTAAAAGATAAATATATAATGGTGTATGCTGCTGCTTATGATGAAAATGAAAAAATAGTAGCTTACTTAGTAACATCAGACTATTGGTATGATCAAAAGCACTGGATAAGTTCTGACTCTGTTGATTTCATCACATGCCGTTATGGGCAAGCCAGTGTAACTGTTCCTGATGTAAACTCTTATACATGGGTTAATTCCAATACACAAGATATTGAATCAACAAAAATAAGTGGTTTATACAATTATGCATATACACCAATTTTAGATGAAAAAGAAGTCGATGGCCAAGTATGGTATAAAGTTCCAGTAAGCCTAACATCAAGTTCAAACGAGTATGGCTGGACATTAGCAAGTGCTAAAAATGTATTGATTAAAACATATCAATATACAGCCCAAAATAATCCACCGACAATTACTGCACAAGATAAAACAATTGTACAAGGTACAAAAATAAATGAACTTGAAGGTGTTACTGCCTACGATAAAGAGGATGGTAATTTAACAGAGAAAGTATCTGTAGTATCATCAACTGTAAATATTGATGTTGTTGGTAAATATACAATAACATATAAAGTAACTGATACAAAAAACAAATCAACAACAAAAACAATAAATGTTACTGTAACTGAAAATAAAAAACCAGTAATCAGTGCAAAAAATCTAACTATTACTAAGAATACAAAATTTGAACCATTAAAATATGTTAGTGCAACTGATGAAGAAGATGGAAAAATTACCAACATAGAAGTAATTGAAAATACAGTAAAAATAGGTGAATTAGGAACATATAAAGTAACATATAAAGTAGTAGATAGTTATAAACAAGAAGTTACTAAAACAATAAAAGTAACTGTTGTAGAAAATCAATTACCTACAATAAATGCCACTGATAAAACTATATATCAAGGTGATAATTTTAATCCATTAGAAAATGTTACCGCAACTGATCCAGAAGATGGAAAAATAACTGAAATAGAAGTAATTGAAAATACTGTAATTACTTCAAAAGTAGGTCAATACAAAGTAATTTATAAAGTAACAGATAAAAATAAACAATCTGTAACAAAAGAAATAAAAGTAACTGTAATTGAAAAAAAATTAAATAAAAAAGATGGAGAATTTTATTTACATGAATTAAATTGGAATAATACATCAAAGACATATACAATTAGTGGTTACTTAATAATTTTAAATGCTCATAATAATGACAATAATGCAAAATATTATTTAAAATTAAAAAATCAAAATAATGATAATGAATATTCTATCGAAGTAAATAGTTGGACAAAAAATGTCCCATATTCTCTAGGAACAGAAAATGGATATGATTATAATTTATCTTGGTTTAAAGGAGAAATTGATTTAAGTAAAATTCCAGCAGGTGATTATAATCTATACATGAAAACTGTAAAAAATGATAATTATGCTGAAACTCAAGTAACAAATATTTTCAATCGAACAATCGATAGAAGAGCAGAAGATTCTGTAAACGGATATAATTTTAAAGTTCAATTATCATTAAAAAACAAAAAAATTGAATTAAATATTAGAGAAGGTAATTTAATAACTACTGCTACAGCTAATACATTTAGAAATATGGTTAATAATTATGATAATATTGAATTCGTCGATGGAAAACTTAAAGTAGTTGGAACATCATATAACTATGATGGAACATATAACGATCCATCTAAAATTACAAGAAAATTAGTTCTTGAAGATATCAAAACATATAAAAGATATGTTTATGATATAGGTAGTACCAAAGATGGAAGTTATGCGGTTAAGTCAACAGATAATAAAAGTAAAGATTATGCTTGGTATAACAATACTATAGACATAAAAGACTTACCAAAAGGAACATATGCTATGATAGTATACACAAAGACAGTTGACTCAGAAGACTATGGAGAAATAAGTGATATTTTTAAAAATATAAATAAAGCCGAAACAACAATTAATGGAAAAAAATATAAAATATCATTGAATGAAAATCGATATAATAGAATTGAATTAATAGTTGAATAAATAATATATAATTAAATATTAGTAAAAAACCAAATATTTGATACTTAATCAATTTTTGGTTTTTTTTATAAAGATATAATAAATAGCTAAATAAAAATTCATAGAATATGTTATAATAAAATAGATTAAAGAATATAGATATTAAATGGGTATTTAAACTAAAAAGGAGAATAAAAATGTTAGAAATAAAAAACATTGGTAAAGTCTATCATTCAGAAGATTTTAAACAAACTGCCTTAAATAATGTTAGTATAAGTTTTCGTGAAAATGAATTTGTATCAATTTTAGGGCCTTCTGGAAGTGGAAAAACGACACTTTTAAATATTATAGGTGGACTAGATAAATTTACCTCTGGAGACTTAATTATAAATGGAAAAAGTACAAAAAAATACTCAGATAGAGATTGGGATACATATCGAAATCATAGTATTGGTTTTGTTTTTCAAAGCTATAATCTTATTCCTCACCAGAATATCTTAGCTAATGTAGAACTAGCCCTTACACTATCAGGTGTTCAAAAATCTGAAAGAAGAAAAAAAGCACTTGAAGCCTTAAAAAAGGTCGGTCTTGAGGATCATATTAAGAAAAGACCTAATCAATTATCTGGTGGACAAATGCAAAGAGTAGCAATCGCTAGAGCATTAGTAAACAATCCCGATATATTATTAGCAGATGAACCAACAGGAGCTCTTGATTCCAAAACAAGCAAACAAATTATGGATTTACTTAAAGAGGTTGCTAAAGATAGATTAGTTATTATGGTTACTCATAATAAAGAATTAGCCGAAGAATATTCAACTAGAATCATTGAATTAAGAGATGGCAAAGTAATAGGCGATACAATGCCATTTGATATAGTCGAAGAAAAAAGTGAAAATATTAAAGCTAAAAGGACAAGTATGTCATATAAAACAGCTTTATCATTAAGTTTAAATAATTTAATGACTAAAAAGGGAAGAACGATTCTTACAGCTTTTGCAGGTTCTATTGGTATAATTGGTATTGCCTTAATTTTGTCATTATCAAGTGGCGTTCAAGACTATATAGATCGTGTTCAAGAAGAAACCCTTACATCTTATCCTTTAACAATAGAATCAACAACAATTGATATGACATCAGCTATGATGCAACATGCTGCTAAAATAGAGGAAAGCCAAAAAAACAAAAATGAAAATAAAATTTATTCTAATGATCGAATTGGCGATATATTATCAATAATGAGTAATCAAATTCAATCTAATAATCTTGAACAGTTTAAAAATCACCTTGAAAGTAAAGAAAGTAATATAAAAGAATATGTATCAGAAATAAACTATGAATATAATCTTGATTTACAACTATTTACTGAAAAAAATGATAAAATATTGCAAGTCAATCCAAATACTGTCCTAACAAATTTAGGCCTAAAAGAAGACTCTGTTCAAAATATGATGATAGGAAAAGTTTGGAATAAACTATTTACTAATGATAAATTAAATAAACAACTATACCAAGTTGTAAGTGGAAGAATGCCTGAAAAATATAATGAAGTAGTTGTAATGGTTGATAAAAATAATCAGGTTTCAGACTATGTGTTATATGCCCTAGGTTTAAAAGATCAAGAAGAATTAAAAAAATTTTATAAAGATATTACCGAAGGTAAAAAAATTGAAATTAAAAGTACAAGCTATAATTATGATGAAATAGTAGGACTAGAATTTAAACTATTATTAAACTCAGATTATTATGACAAAGTAAATAATATTTGGACATACCGCAAAGAAGATAATGAATACTTAAAACAAAAATTAAAAACAGCTGAAACTATAAAAGTAGTTGGAATTATAAAACCAAATGAAGACGCTACTGTATCGCAAAATGCTATGGGAGGAGTATTCTATCTTGATGATTTAGAAAAATATGTAATCGAAAAAAATAATACTTCAGAAATAGTTAAAGCTCAAAAAGAAAAACCTGAAATTAATGTCATTACTGGTTTAAAATTTACTGATGAGGAATTTTCCCTTAGTAATCTAAGTAAAGAACAACAAATATATCTACAGTCACTATCGCCAGAAGAACTAGCAGCCTTAATTAATAGATATAAAGAGCAAGCAGACTCTACTTATGAAAGGGTCTTAAAAGAATTAGGTGCTATAGATTTAAATAAACCATCAAAAATAAATATATATCCAAATGATTTTGAATCAAAAGAACAAATTGCAACAATAATAGAAGAATACAATCAAAAGCAAGAGAAAAATGGTCAAAAAGAAAATGTCATTAATTATACCGATGTTGTTGGACTATTAATGTCATCAGTTACAGTAATTGTAGATATGATTAGTTATGTTTTAATTGGCTTTGTATCTATATCTCTTATTGTTTCAAGTATTATGATTGGAATTATTACATATATTTCAGTACTAGAAAGAACTAAAGAAATAGGTATTTTAAGAGCCATAGGAGCTTCGAAAAAAGATGTTTCAAGAGTATTTAATGCTGAAACATTAATTGTAGGAGCAACTGCTGGAGTAATTGGAATCATAATGACAATAATAATAAATATTCCAATTAATATTATTATTAATCATTTAGCTAATGTAGAAAATCTAAGTAAGTTACCATTAATAGGTGGAGTTTCATTAATAATTATAAGTATAGTATTAACGATAATAGCCGGCTTAATACCAGCACGTATTGCTAGTAAAAAAGATCCAGTTGAATCTTTAAGAACAGAATAATTTATATATATTTTAATGAAATAGAAATTATAAATAGTAATACTATGTTCCAAAAAGAACGTAGTATTTTTTTATTAAATAAATAAAAAAAGAAACTAATAATTTGATATGAACCCCATTTCTTGGACAAAATAGAAATGGGGTTTTTATATGTCAAAATTAAGTTACGAAGATAAACTA
>CALVIF010000050.1 GCA_944329395.1 uncultured Bacilli bacterium
TGGAAAAGTTAGCTTAGTAAAAAAATAGTTTTTAGAAGTAATTAACTATTAATTCAGTTTTTATATCTATTTAAATGTTTTCAAATGTAATCTAGAGATATCTTTTATTTATATGTTTGGTTTTAATTTTTAATAAATATGAGATTATTTATAGTTAACTTAATTATTGAAGAGTTAGTTTTTTTAAGTTTTTAAAGCGTTAAAAAGTTAATGTTATATATTTTTGATAATATAAAAAAGTGTTTATCTATTTAAGTAAACACTTTTTATATTATTTTTTTAATTTGACGATTACAGTTTGGGCATGCTGTTAGATTACTGCTGATTTCTTTTTTACAGTAGGGACAAATGTTTATTATGCTCATACTTTTATTAATAGTAGTACTTATTGGACTTTCAAATACTTCTTCACTTATTTTTTTTCCATTTTTATAAACTGTTTTTGTTAGTCTTGATTTATGAGCGATGATATTTTCGTTATTTCCTCTTTCTTTTTCTATTTCTTTTTTTAATTCTTCAAAAATTTCTTCATCAGAATAATTATTATTTGGTAAATTTTTTTTAACTATTTTTATTGCTTCTTCTGGTTCTTTTTTTTGTAATAAAAAAGCTATAATGAATAATAAAATTATAATAATTGAGATTAGTATCATAGGTAAGATTAATTCCATATTATCACCATTTTAATTATATATAAAGTGGAGTGATTTGTAAATGATTTTAATGAATGTAATAATAAAGATAGTATAGTAAAAATACTTTGTATTAAATTATAAATAGTAAAAAATCATGTTTATGATTAACATTATACTTTTTTTACTATAAAATTATTTTGCAATATTTATATTTTTATTAATAAATTTTCTTTTATTTTTAGAAGTTAATTTTGAGATATAAAAAAACTCATTTCTATGTTTAAGAAACGAGTTTTTTATAATATTTAATGTATTTAATTTAGCAGTTATATATATTCTATATTTTTTTTCCTTCAGATGGTGCTTCAAGTGTACCGTAATGGTTTTGATACCAACTTCTTATTTCTGGACTCATACTATTATCTAAATTGTTTGTAGTGTTAGTAGCTTCTTGCATCATTCTTTCAAATTCTTTACTTTCTTCTAGAGAATTAATTTGTTCTGCACTTAGAAAGCTTCTCATACCAGTTTCATTAATATTATCAAGAAATTGGCTTTCTTTTTCTGCTTGTTCTAGGGCTTTCATTATTTCTTCGTGATGAATATTACTTGGATTTTCTGGAGATGACCACCATGCTTCTTTTCTTTCATTATCTTCAGCAATTCTTTCTCTTTCTAGGCGTTGACTTTCTTCTCTTTTAGCACTATTTTCTTTAAAAAGTTTAAATCTTTTGGAAACTTCTAGTTGTTGCATTTGTTCTGGTGTAGGTTCAATTCCCATAGAATCTAGCTGTGTAAGCAATTCTTGAAATCTTAAAATATTTTTATCTAAATCTTCTTCTTTTGGTGTTTCTTTTTCTATTTCTATGCTTGCTTGTTTGGCATCTTCTTCTAGTTTTGCTAAAATGTATTCATTGCTATATATTCTTTCTATACCGAAGTCATAGATACTTTGGTAGAATAGCATCGAGCTATTGTTATCTAGTGTAAGATTGATATCATTTCTTAGTGTTCTTTTTTCACCTGGAAAATATACTAAATAAGCATCTAGATAATCTTTTTGATGAGAGGCAATTTGGCTTGGATCAGAAAACTGTTTCCATTGTGTATTATTTGGAGCATAACCAACTTGTGTTTTTGTAGGTGATATTTCAAAATAATATGTACCTCTATCAGTTAGTTCTCGCATTACAAATGCTGTTTGTTCATCGTTTTTAAAAAAAACTGCTGATTTATTACCATCTTTAAGTGCTACAAATTGAGAATTTACATAAGTGTCATATTCACTTGGATATGTAATGTTTTTAAATGTTCCTGTAATAATGGTATTATCGTCACTATTACTTAATGCTGTACCAAGTAGTATATCTAAAAAGCTGGAAAATTTATGTTTTGAATCTTCTTTATCTTTTATAATTACTTTAAAATCTGCTTTTGTTAATAGTGGTTTAATTGTTTCTTCGTTATCATTGCTAGAATAAGCTTGGTTTTCGTTTTCAATAGAATGTAGATATGCATTATAAATTACATCTAAATTATCCATATTATTTGTACCCATATTTTCACCTCAATATTATTAATATATTATAATGATATACTTTTTTAATAGATAAAGTCAAGTAAATCAGATTTTATAAAATTATTTAAACGTAACTTAGTTGTAACTTTAAATGTAATATAATTATAGTGAAAAGGAGAAAAAGTTTATGGAAATTTTAAAAGTTGAAAACTTAACAAAAATATATGGAAAAGGTACTACTAAGGTAGTGGCGTTAGACAATGTTTCTTTTTCAGTAGAAAAAGGGGAGTTTGTTGCGATAGTTGGAGCAAGTGGTAGTGGAAAATCAACTTTATTACATATATTAGGGGGAGTAGATCGGCCAACTTCAGGTAAAGTATTTATTGATGGAAAAGATATATTTAATTTTAATGATGATAAGTTGGCAATATTTAGAAGAAGACAGGTTGGTTTGATATATCAATTTTATAATTTAATTCCAATATTAAATATAGAGGAAAATATTACTCTTCCATTATCTTTAGATAATCGAGAAGTTAGTAAAGATACATTAGATGATTTATTAATGTTACTAGGACTTCAAAATAGAAGAAATCATCTTCCAAATGAACTATCTGGTGGTCAACAACAAAGAACTAGTATAGGACGTGCTTTAATTACTAATCCTACAATAATTCTTGCCGATGAACCAACTGGTAATTTAGATAGTAAATCTAGTGATGAAATTGTTGCATTATTAAAAAAATCTAATAAAGAATTGAAACAAACAATTATTATGATTACACATAATATGGAAATTGCTAAAGAAGCTGATAGAATTATTAGAATTGAAGATGGCAAAATTACTTCGGAGGAATAATTTATGAGTTTATTAAATAAATTAACGATAAAAAATTTAAAATTAAATAAAAAAAGAACGATTGTTACTATTATAGGAATTATGCTTTCAGTAGCACTTATTACGGCTGTTTCATCTATTTATGCAAGTGGAATAGATTCTTTAATTGATTTTGAAAAAAATAGAAATGGTGATTTTCATGTCGCTTTTTATGATGTTTTAGCAAGTGATTTATCAGTATTTGAAAATAGTCGGGCTATTGAGAGTTTTAATTTAACGAAGGATATTGGATATGCAAAAGTGAATTCAAAGAATGAATATAAGCCTTATGCATTTATTAAAGGATTTTCAAAAAGTTCTCTAAAAAATTTATCTATTAGATTAGTAGAGGGAAGACTACCAAAAACTGAAGATGAAATAGTTATACCTACTCATTTAAAAACTAATGGAAGATTAGAATTAAAAGTAGGAGATACTATTACTTTAGATGTTGGTAAAAGAGTTGACGAAGATGGATATGAGTTAAATCAAAATAATCCTATTTATTTAAATGATGAGTCTTTTGAGGCTGATTCTGGAGAAGAGGTATCTAATGGTTTTAATGAGAAAATAGTTGATACTGTAAAGAAAACGTATAAAATTGTTGGAATAATAGAAAGACCTGCTAGAAATATTGAAGATTATTCTGCTCCTGGTTATACATTTATAACTTATATCAATGATAATGATTTAACAGGTAATATTGATGTTTTTGCAAGATATACAAAAAATGGTTTAAATAATTTATATGGTATAACTGCTAAAATGTTAGAAATAGATGAAAAATGTTTAGAAAAATATAATTCAAGGGAGCCATTATCAGAGGATTTATATGAAAAAGTTTATAGTGAAATGGAAAAAGCAAAATATGATATAAACATTAACAATTATTTAGTTGATTTAGAGACTAATCCATTTAATAGTAGTAGTGTTGGTGGTCTCGGAATAGTTGCTGGAATTGTAATTGGTATTATTGTTTTTACATCAGTATTTTGTATTAAAAATAGTTTTGATATTTCTATTACAGAAAAAATAAAACAATATGGAATGTTAAGAAGTATTGGAGCAACTAAAAATCAAATTAAAAAGAATGTTTTTTATGAAGCAACAATTTTAGGAATAATTGGTATTCCTTTAGGGATAATTTTGGGCTTTATTGCATCATTTATTTTAATTATAATAAGTAATTACTTTTTAAATGATATGTTAACCGATGGTTTAGGATTAAGATTTTCGTTTTCATTTGTTGCTATATTAATTGCAATTGTTTTAGGAATTGTAACAATATATTCTTCAGCATTTAGAAGTGCTCAAAAAGCAGCTAAAGTGTCGCCAATAGATTCAATAAGAAATAGTGCTAATATTAAAATTAATTCTAAAAAAATAAAGTCACCTAAAATTATAAAGAAAATTTTTGGTATTGGTGGTGAAATTTCATATAAGAATTTAAAAAGAAATAAGAAGAAATATAGAACAACAATTATTTCTATTGCCGTTTCAGTATTTGTGTTTATCGCATTATATAGTTTTATGAGAATGGCTTTTGATACAGTTAAATATGAACTTAATGTTACAGAAATAAATCTTGAATTATCATCAAGTGATTATAAGGATGATGAATATTTAAAATTCATTGAGACGACAAAATTTGATACTGTTGAAAATTTTGTGATTTTAAGGGAAGCTGGTTTTAGAATTAGTGATAAGTTATATAGTGATGAATATATCGATTTTATTAATTATGAAAAAGGTTCTTATGAAGATCATTATTTAAGATTAATAGTTTTGGGAAAATTTCAATATGATAAATACATTAAATCATTAGGGTTTAAATATGATGAAATTAAGAATAAAGGTATATTAATTGATAATGCAATTGTAACTAAATATGATGAAGAAAGCGATAGTATGATTGATAAACAGATTAAAGTTCATAATATTGAAGATGGAGATAAAATAACGGGAATTCTTGATAATTCTAATAGTTATGAATTAGAAATTGGTGCTGTTGTTGATAAAAAACCTTTTGGTCTTGAGTATTATAATAATGGTGATAGTTTAATTATAAGTGATGAGTTATTTGATAAAATAACTACTAGTAAAGTTATAAGCATAAATTATAAATCTAGTGATGCTACAAAATTGCAGGATGAAATTGATGAATATTTAACTGGAGTAGATTATTATTTAAATAATAGGGAAGAAAATGCTAAAATGATGAATAATTTATATAAATTAATAGGTATATTTTTATATGGATTTATAATTGTTATAACTTTAATTGGTATTACAAATATCTTTAATACGATAACTACTAATATGCAATTACGCCGTCAAGAATTTGCAATGTTAAAATCTATTGGAATGACTGTAAAAGAATTTAATAGAATGATTAGATTAGAGAGCTTGTTTATGGGATTAAAAGCATTAATGTTTGGTATTCCAATAGGAATTTTATTATCATATATAATGTATCATTATTTGATGGAGCAATCAGGAATACCATATAAATTACCAATAATAGCTATTTTACTTGCGATTATAACAGTATTTATTTTAATTTCAATTATTATGAAATATTCAATTAATAAAATTAATAAACAAAATACTATTGAAACAATTAGAAATGAAAATATTTAATCATATAACATAAAAGAGCAGTTTTGCTCTTTTATGTTGTGATATAATTGTAAAAAGGGAGTGAAAAGTATGAATATTTTGTTAATAGAGGATAATCCGGCAATTATTAAGGGACTAAAATATGCTTTTTCGAGGACTACTTATACTTTTATAAATAAAACTAATGTAGGAGATTCTATTATTTATTTGGAAACTAATAGGCCGGATTTAATTATATTGGATATTACATTACCTGATGGTAATGGTTTTGATTTATATAAAGAGAAAATTAAATTATTGAATATTCCGACAATATTTTTAACTGCTAAAGACGAAGAAGATGATATTGTTAATGGTTTAAATATTGGTGCTGAGGACTATATTACTAAACCTTTTAGTACAAAGGAACTTCTTGCTAGAATTAATAAAATATTAATGCGTTTTCAAAAAAAGAATATAATAAATGTTTTAGATATTTCGTTTGATATTGATAAATTAATTTTATATAAAAATAATGAAAAGATTGAATTAACTTCACTTGAGTTAAAACTAGTAAATTTATTATTTACGAATATAAATAAAGTTGTAACAAGGAATGCAATTCTTGATAAAATATGGGAATGGACTGGTAATGATGTTGATGATCATACAATAACGGTATATTTTAAAAGAATTAGAGAAAAAATTGGTACAAATATAATTGTTACGATTAAAGGAATAGGATATAGAATAGATGAAAAATAAAATAGAATTGAAAAAAAGTCTAAAAATTATATTATTTGTATCAATATGTTTGCTATTTATATTTTTAATTATAAATGTAATTGCATATAAAAAATATACAGTTAATTTTAATAATAAAATAGAGCAAATAGTTATTCTTTTATCTGAAAAATATCCTATGTTAACGGAAAGAGAAATAATGGAAATTTTAAATAGTGATAGTGATAAATCTTTTGACATTTTTGATAAATATGGTATTGATTTAGAAAAAGATTCTATTATTATAAATAATGATAATATCTTTATAGTTTTTATGATATTAAATATTATTTTTATTGTAGTATTAATTTTTATATTATTATTTATATTTTTTAAATATAATAAAAAAATAGATAAAGAATTAAGGAACATTACAAATTATATAGAGCAAATTAATAAGAAGAATTATAATCTTGAAATAGATTCTATTTCTGAGGATGAATTATCAATTTTAAAAAACGAAATATATAAAACAACAATAATGTTAAAGGAAGCTTGTGTAAACTCTAATTTAGATAAAAAGAATTTGAAGAGGGCTTTAGAAGATATATCACATCAATTAAAGACACCTTTGACAAGTATTTTAATTATGTTAGATAATTTAATGGATGATCCAGATATGAATACCGATATAAGGAGTGACTTTGTAAAGGATATAAAAAGAGAAGTTTTAAATATTAACTTTTTTGTTCAATCTATTTTGAAATTATCTAAATTTGATGTTAATGCAATTCATTTTATTAGAGAAGGGTTTGATTTAGGCAATATTTTAAATGATTCTATTAAGAATGTTTCTATTATATGTGAATTAAAAAATATTAAAATCAATGTTAAAGGAGAAAAAGATGTTTATGTATATTGTGATTATAAGTGGCAGGTTGAAGCAATTACAAATATTTTAAAAAACTGTATAGAGCATTCTTCTAATAATAAAGAAATTGATATTTCATTTGGCAAGAATAGCGTTTATTCTATTTTGGAAATAAGAGACTATGGATGCGGAATATCAAAAAAAGATTTGCCTCATATTTTTGAGAGATTTTATAAGGGAGAAAATTCTAGTTATGAAGGTGTTGGTATAGGTCTTTCTCTTAGTAAAACGATTATTGAAAGTGATAATGGTACAATATCTGTAGAGTCATTTAGTAATGGAACTAAATTTATTATTAAATATTATAAAAATTAAATAAAAATATATTTTTTAGAATATAAAAGAAAATTGGTAATTAATTTACCCTTTTTATGTTATAATCACAATAGGTGGTAAAAATGGAGAGAATTACTTCTATTCCAGAAGATTTTTTAATTGAACTTCCTTTAAATAGTAATCAAGAAAGAATTTTATTGGATCAAATTAATCGTTTTTATGATTTAAAAAACAAAGATATATCATTGCCTGATATTTCTAGAACAGTGGATGGTAATATTATTTTGAAAGAAGGAACACTTATTCATGGTACTCATTTTAATATAGATAAGATTGAAAGTATAAAAAAGACTGGAATAGTAACTGGTCAGGCTGTAGGAATATCTGAAGATGGTGAGACATATTATTGTGCAGACTTTCATCGTGTATCAAAAGATATATCAATAAAAAATTTTAATGATCAGTTTACTTATGTTGATGGTAGATGCCCTTTTGGTAAAGGTGTTAGAGGTGGAAAGTCATTAGCTTTTGTTATTGAACCTTGTGAAGAAGCGAGGGAATTATTAGCGTATGATTGTTATCGAAATGAAACTGTGGAATCAGATATAACTAAGAGTTTTACTAATTCAATGTTAGATAATGGAGAAAATCTATCTTCAATTTTATATGGAATACCAAGTAACTTAATTAGGGGAACAATTTTAGGCAATAAATTATTAGAACAACATGATATCATTAGATTTATGATAAAATTATTTCCAAATGGTTATATTTCGACAATTAATGGAGATATTTTGTATGATCCAAAGGTTGATCAAGACTTTTCTGAGTTAGTTAGTTTAAGAACTTATAAATATATGCTAGAGTGGTCAAAAAATAGATTAAATACTGATATTGCAAGATTTGGTAGAGATTTGTATGGTGAGAAAAGAAGATATGAGAGTTTATTAAATGAAATGATGAATGATTTACCTAGTAATGATGTTGCTAAATTCTTAGTTGATGAGCATTTTGTTTCTGGTAATGTTGAAGATGCAATCGATTATATAAATACAGTCAAAAATGGTAACTTGAATGATAAAAGTAGTACTACTAAGTAGTATTTCTTTAGGAGAGTTTTGATTATATAGTGTAGTTTGTAGTTTAAATTTAAACTTATGTATTATAAGATTTAGGTGGTAGAATGAAAAATAAAGTTTTTTTTGGTAAGTTAATTATTATAATAATTGGTTGTATTATAATGGCGATAACTGATTTAATTTTAAAACCACAATACATAATAAAGTCATTTATAAAAATTTTCTTTTTTCTTATTATACCTTTAATTTATTTTTATAAAAATAAGGATTTATCTTTAAAAAAAATATTAGTTCCAAGTAAAAAGGGCTTTATTTTATCTTTAACATTAGGGATAGTTGTATATATAATTATTATAGGCGGTTATTTGATAGTTAGAAATTTTTATGACTTTTCTTTAATAGTTGATTTGCTTTCAAATAATGTTGGAGTTGATAAGTCTAATTTTATTTTTGTAGCTTTATATATATCTTTTTTTAATTCTCTTTTAGAAGAATTTTTTTTCAGGGGAATTGCTTTTCTTAGTATTATTGAAGATGTTGGAAGAAAAAAAGCTTATTTATTTAGTGCGATTATGTTTTCTATTTATCATATTGCTATTATGAATAATTGGGGTTCAATGTCAAATAGTGTTGGTGAAACAAAGACTTATGATAAATGAACTACGTAAGAGGACTAGAAATTAGTTCT
>CALVIF010000051.1 GCA_944329395.1 uncultured Bacilli bacterium
CTGTTATTAAAGTTGTTAAGGAAATTACTGGTTTAGGATTAAAAGAATCTAAAGATATTGTTGATTCAAATGGTATTGTTAAAGAAAATATTGCTAAGGCTGAAGCTGATGAAATTAAAGCTAAGTTAGAAGAAGCTGGAGCAACTGTAGAAGTTAAGTAATTAACTTCTTTTTTTTATTTATTATTTTATATTTTTGTGTTAATATCTTTATAAGATAGGAGGTAAATTTTAAATGGAAAATCAGAAGAGTAAAAATAGTAATTTACTGGGTGTTATAATAGGCATTTTGGTAGGTGTATTGTTGGTTTGTGGTGCTGGTTTTGCATTGTATTCTCAGGGAATTATTATTTTTGATAGTAATAATGTTCGAGGCGAAGATAATAAAGAATTAGATGGTGAAAATCAGCAATTAAATCAAGAGAAAAATATTAATTATATTTTAAATTTTAATGATGTTGTTAATTCTTCAGAAAAAAATTATAGTTTAACAGTTCCTACTCATGGTGATGGTACTAATGTTTCTTTGGATGTTAGTCAAACTAAAGTAACGGTTTCTCTTTCTCATGGATTAGTTAATCAGACCTATGGGCTTGGATGGGTTACAGGTATTAATGATCATACTTATGAGTCACATGAAATTGTTTTTAATCAAAAGGTTGTTGATATTTATTTTAGTGGTTTTGGTCAATCTAGTTATGGTGATACAATTTTATTTTTAATGGAAGATGGAACTGTTCAGTATTTACCATTGAGAAAGGCTTATGCTACTGATCATGAAAATTTAAAATCATATGGAACATTATCTGGGGTTTCAAATATTGTTAAGTTCTATACGGTTAATAAAACTGGTGGAATTAGTTTGCTAGCTCAAGATAAAGATGGAAAACTTTATGATTTAGCAATTATTTTGAGTGAAACAGGAAATTATTAGTAAAATTTTTGTTAAAAATAAAAAAATGTTTGACAATTAAATGATAATGTTATAAAATATGTTTCGAAAGGAAGAAAACTGAGATATTTGTTAGGAGTTTTCTTCTTCTTTTTTTTTCAGAGGAGATTAGAATGGGGCATTATTTTACTAATGAAAAATTACCTAGCAATGTAAAAAAGGTAGATACTTTTGTTTTGGGACATGGTTTTTCATTTTTTACTGACAATGGAGTTTTTTCTAAAGACGGTTTGGATTTTGGCAGTAGACTTCTTCTTGAGACAATCCCGCTTGAAGAAGTTGGAGGCAAAATTCTTGATATGGGTTGCGGTTATGGAGTTTTAGGTATTGTTGTTGGTAAGATTACTTCTGCACATGTTGATATGGTTGATGTTAATTTGAGAGCTCTTCATTTAGCGGAAAGAAATGCTAAGTTAAATGGGGTGTCCCGTTTTAACGTGTTTGAAAGTAATGCTTATGAAAATATTATATCTAAATATTCTACTATTATTACTAACCCTCCGATAAGGGCTGGTAAAAAAGTTGTCTATGATATTACGATGAATGCCAAAGATTATTTGGAAGATGATGGTAAATTATTTCTTGTAATTAGAAAGGAGCAAGGTGCTAAATCGTTAATAGTCGACTTGAAAAAAATATATAATGTAGAGGTGTTGGAAAAGAGTAAAGGCTTTTATATTATTAAGTGTTATTTATAATTAAGCTAATTATTAATGGTATTAATTATTAATTGGTTATTAGATTGATTTTAAAAAATAATATGTGGGGTGAATAATAGTGTCATATAAAATTGTTAAATGTGGAGATTTTCGTGAAAGAAGAAATTTTTCTAAAATTAGAAATACTTATGAATTGAAAGATTTATTAGAGATTCAGAAAAAGTCATATAAATGGTTTATTGAAACAGGAATAAAAGAAGTGTTTGAAGATTTATTCCCAGTTGAAAATTTTTCTGGAACTTTATCTCTTGAATTTGGTGATTATCATTTTGATGAACCTCGTTATTCTATTAAAGAAAGTAAGGACCGTGAAACAACTTTTTCTGCTCCTTTAAGAGTTGAGGTTAGGTTATTTAATAGGGAAACTGGTGAGGTAAAGGAACAAGAAATTTTTATGGGTGATATGCCTATAATGACGGATAGTGGAACTTTTGTTATTAATGGTGCTGAACGTGTTATTGTTTCTCAATTGGTGCGCTCTCCTAGTGTTTATTTTAATAGGGAAATTGATAAGAATGGTCGTGAATTAATAACTTCTCAAATTATACCTAGTCGTGGTACATGGTTAGAATTTGAAACTGATGCTAGGGATGTGTTATATGTACGTATTGATAGAACAAGAAAAGTTACATTGACAACCTTACTTCGTGCTTTTGGATTATCTAGTGATGACGATATTTTAAATATATTTGGCGAAGATGATTATTTAAAAAATACAATTTCAAAAGATTCTACTAAAAATACTGATGAGGCATTAATCGAAATTTATGAAAAATTGCGTCCAGGTGAACCTGCTACTTTAGATTCTTCTAAAAATCAAATTATTACTCGTTTTTTTGATGAATTTAGATATGATTTAGCTAAAGTTGGACGTTATAAATTTAATCGTAAGTTATATGTACTTGATAGATTATTAGATCAAACTGTTGCTGAAGATATTATTGATGAGAATGAAATTGTAATTAGTAAGGGAACAAAAATTACCAAAACTAATATAGATGTTTTAAAGAAAGCTTTGCTAAGTGGTTTTGGAATTACTGATGTAAAAATAAATCAAGAATTAGATGAATATAATAAAGTTCAGATTGTTAAAATCTATGATCCTAGTGATAAGAAAAAGGTTATTTCTATTATTGGTAATGATCAAACTATAGATGTTAAACGTTTAACTATTTCTGATGTTTATGCTTCTGTTTCTTATTATTTGAATTTATTACATGGCGTTGGTAATTTTGATGAAATTGATCATTTAGGAAATAGACGTATTCGTCAAGTTGGTGAACTTTTACAGAATCAATTTAGAATTGGTGTGTCACGAATGGAACGTGTTATTCGAGAGAGAATGACTACGCAAGAAATGGAAGAAGTAACACCAAAAACTTTAATTAATATAAGACCTGTTACTGCGGCAATGAAAGAATTTTTTGGTAGTTCTCAGCTTTCACAATTTATGGATCAGACAAATCCTATTGCTGAACTTACTAATAAGCGTCGTTTATCAGCTTTAGGACCTGGTGGATTATCTCGTGATCGTGCTGGAGTAGAGGTACGTGATGTTAATACATCGCATTATGGTCGTATATGTCCAATTGAGTCCCCAGAAGGACCTAATATTGGTCTTATTACATCATTAGCAAGTTATGCTAAGATTGATGAATATGGATTTATAATGACTCCTTATCGTAAGGTTGTTGATTGTCAAATTACCGATGAAGTTTGTTATTTAACAGCTGATGAGGAACTTGATTATGTTATTTCTCAGTCTGTAGTTGATACTGATGAAACAAATAAAATTATTTCTGAACATGTTAATGCGCGTTTTCATGGTGAAAATGTTTTGGCAAAACCAGAGCAAGTTGATTATATCGATGTTTCACCACAACAAGTTGTATCCGTTACGACAAGTTGTATTCCATTTTTGGAGCATGATGATGCAACTCGTGCATTGATGGGTGCTAATATGCAACGTCAAGCTATGCCTTTAATTAAGACAGAAGCTCCTTATGTTGGTACTGGTGTAGAATTTATTGCGGCTAAGGATTCTGGTGTTGAGGTTGTTGCCAAATCTGATGGTGTAGTTGAATATGTTGATGCAAAAAAGATTGTTGTTAAAACAATGGGTGGTAAAGATACTTATAAATTAGCAAATTTTGAGTTGGCTAATTCAAGTATTTGTTCTCATCAAAGACCAATTGTTCATGTGGGTGATAAAGTTTATGCTGGAAAGACAATTTTAGCCGATGGTAATTCGACAGATAAGGGAGAACTTGCCTTGGGTAAAAATATGACTGTTGCTTTCATGACTTTTAACGGTTATAATTACGAGGATGCAATTATCTTAAATGAAAATTTGGTTAAGGATGATAAATATACTTCATTACATTTAGAAGATTATGAAATGCAATGTCGTGAAACTAAATTAGGACCAGAAGAAATTACTAGAGATATTCCAAATGTTAGTGAAGAAGCAAGACGTAATTTGGATGAAAATGGTATTGTTACAATTGGAACTGAAGTTAAAGAAGGAGACATCCTTGTAGGTAAAGTTACTCCAAAGGGAATGGCAGAGCTTACTTCAGAAGAAAAATTATTGCATGCTATTTTTGGTGAAAAAACTCGTGAAGTTCGTGATACATCACTTCGTGTTCCTCACGGTGGTGATGGTATTGTTCATGATATAAAAATTTATTCTCGTAAGGATAATGATGAATTGCCAGCTGGTGTTTCTAAAGTTATTCGTGTCTATATAATTCAAAAACGTAAAATTCAAGTTGGAGATAAAATGTCTGGTAGACATGGTAATAAAGGTGTTATTTCTTTAGTTCTTCCACAAGAAGATATGCCTTATTTGCCAGATGGAACTCCTGTTGATATTATGCTTAATCCTCAAGGTGTTCCTTCTCGTATGAATTTTGGTCAAATACTAGAAATTCATATGGGAATGGCTTGTAAAAAATTAGGTGTACATGTTGCAACTCCTGTATTTGATGGAGCACATATAAGTGATATTCAAGATATGATGCGTGAAGCAGGTATGGATGAAGATGGTAAAACTGTTCTTTATGATGGACGTACAGGTGAACCATTTGATCATCGTATATCCGTTGGTGTAATGTATATGATTAAATTACATCACATGGTAGATGATAAGTTACATGCTAGATCAACTGGACCATATTCTTTAGTTACACAACAGCCACTTGGAGGAAAAGCTCAATTTGGTGGACAAAGATTTGGTGAAATGGAAGTATGGGCATTATATGCTTATGGTGCTGCTCATACTCTTCAAGAAATTTTGACTGTAAAATCTGATGATGTTCTTGGAAGAGTTAAAGTTTATGAATCAATAATTAAGGGTCAAGAAATAAATCAAGCTGGTGTGCCAGAATCATTTAGAGTATTAATGAAGGAATTTCAAGCTTTAGGTTTAGATATTTCAATAATTAATGATGATGGTGAAACATTGCAATTAAAGGAAATAGAAGAGGCTGAAGATAAAGATGATTTTAACTCATCAATTGATTCTTTAAGCCCTGCTGTTGAAGTTACAAATTCTTCTGATGATGATTCTTATGATGTAGAAGAAGATGAAAAATTTGAAGAAGATGAAGAATTTGAAGATTTCATGAGTGAAGAATTTGAAGAAGATGGAGTTTTTGAGGAAGGAGCTGATCTTTAATGATAGAGGTAAATAAATTTGACGCATTAAAAATTGGTATTGCTTCTCCTGAAAGAATTCGTGAATGGTCTTATGGAGAAGTAAAAAAACCTGAAACTATTAATTATCGTACTTTAAGACCAGAACGCGATGGTTTGTTTTGTGAAAAAATTTTTGGGCCAACAAAAGACTTTGAATGTGCTTGCGGAAAATACAAAAGAGTACGTTATAAAAATATTGTGTGCGATAGGTGTGGAGTTGAGGTAACTCGTTCTAAAGTTAGACGTGAACGTATGGGACATATTGAGTTAGCAACTCCTGTATCTCATATATGGTTTTTTAAGGGTGTTCCTTCTCGAATGGGACTTGTATTAGATATGAGTCCAAGAGATTTGGAAGAAGTACTATATTTTGTTAGCTATGTTGTTATTGATAAAGGCAATGCACCTTTAGAGGATAAGCAAACTTTATCTGAAAAAGAGTATCGTGCATATTATGAAAAATATGGTACAGGTTTTAAAGTTGGCATGGGTGCTGAAGCAATAAAGGAATTGCTAAAGAAGGTTGATTTAAAGAAAGAAATTTCTCAAATAACTGAGGAGTTAGTTAACGCTCAAGGCCAAAAAAGAACAAGATTGCTTAAAAGACTTGATGTTTTGGATGCTTTTTATACATCTGGTAATAAGCCAGAATGGATGATTATGGATTGCATTCCAGTTATTCCACCAGAATTGCGTCCGATGATTCAATTAGATGGAGGAAGATTTGCTACAAGTGATTTAAATGATTTGTATCGTAGGGTTATTAATAGAAATAATCGTTTGAAGAAGCTTATTGATTTAGGAGCTCCAACTATAATTATTCAAAATGAAAAACGTATGTTACAAGAGGCTGTTGATTCTTTATTTGATAATGGTCGTCGAGGAAGAAGTATAACAGGAGCTGGAAATAGACCATTAAAATCAATTTCTAGTATGTTGAAAGGTAAGCAAGGACGTTTCCGTCAAAACTTACTTGGTAAGCGTGTTGATTACTCTGGTCGTTCGGTTATTGTTGTTGGACCAAGTTTAAAAATGTATCAATGTGGTATACCAAAAGAGATGGCTTTAGAATTGTTTAAACCACATGTTATTCATGGCCTTGTTTCTAAGGATATAGCACATAATATTAAAGCAGCTAAGAGACTTATTGAAAATCAAGATCCAGTTGTTTGGGATGTAGTTGAAGAAGTTATAAAAGAGCATCCAGTTATGTTAAACCGTGCTCCTACATTGCATAGATTAGGCATTCAAGCGTTTGAACCTATTTTAGTAGGTGGAAAAGCTATTAGATTGCATCCTCTTGTTTGTCCTGCATTTAATGCTGACTTTGATGGTGATCAAATGGCTGTACATGTTCCTCTTTCAGAAGAAGCAAAAGCTGAAGCTAGAATGTTAATGTTAGGTTCTAATAATATTTTGCATCCAAAATCTGGTGATCCAATTGTTACTCCATCTCAAGATATGGTGTTGGGAAATTATTATATAACTATGGAAAAAGCTGGAGAAGATGGTGAAGGTAGAGTATTTAAAAATACTAATGAAGCGTTAATGGCTTATGAACGTAGAGAAATTACACTTCATACAAGAATTGCAATTCCTGTTGATTCATTTAAATATAAATTATTTACTGAAAGTCAAAAAGGAAAATATTTAGTTACTACTGTTGGTAAAATAAAATTTAATGAAATTCTTCCAGATTCTTTTGCTTACATAAATGAGCCTTCAGATGATAATATTCAAAATATTACACCAAATAAATATTTTTTGGAAAAGGGTACAAATATTCCAGAGGCAATCAAAGAGATGCCACTTGTAAAGGCTTTTGCTAAAGGAACATTAGAAAAAATTATAGCTCAAGTATTTAAAAGATATAAAACTACAGAAACATCTACTATGCTTGATAATATGAAAGATTTAGGATTTAAATATTCTACTATTTCTGGTATTACTGTTAGTATGGCAGATGTTGAAATTAGTAAAAATAAACCAGCTATTGTTGCTGAAGCTCAAAAAACTGTAGATAAAATTAATAAGCAATATAAAAGAGGTTTAATAACAGAAGAAGAAAGATTTAATAATGTTATTAGTACATGGAATAGTGCTACTGATAAAGTAAAAGCAGAATTAGAAGAAGTTGCTCATACAGATATTGATAATCCAATTTTCATTATGATGAATTCTAAAGCTCGTGGTAATATATCAAACTTTACTCAAGTTGCTGGTATGCGTGGTATTATGGCTAAACCTGATGGAACACCAGTTGAAATACCTATTTTATCAAACTTTATTGAAGGTTTATCTGTTGCGGAATTTTTCTTATCTACACATGGTGCTCGTAAAGGTTCAGCAGATACAGCTCTTAAAACTGCTGATTCTGGTTATTTGACTCGTCGTTTAGTTGACGTTTCTCAAGATATGATTGTTAGAGAAGAAGATTGTGGAACTGATCAAGGTGTTGTAGTTCATGCTTTTGTTAATGAAAAGACGGGTGCAGTTATTGAAAGTTTACGTGATCGTATTGTTGGTAGATACGCTAATAAGAAGATAATTAATCCTGAAACTAAGGAAGTTATTGTTGATAAACTTCAATTAATTACAGAAGCGTTAGCTCAAAAAGATGTCGCTTCTGGAATAAAAGAAGTTGAGATAAGAACTGTTTTAACTTGTGCTACTCCAAATGGAGTATGTCAAAAATGTTATGGTCGTAATTTGGCTACTGGAAATTTGGTTGAAATTGGTGAAGCAGTTGGAGTTATGGCTGCTCAATCAATAGGTGAACCGGGAACTCAGCTTACGATGCGTACTTTCCACTCAGGTGGTGTTGCACATGGTGGAGATGCTGATATTACACAAGGTCTTCCTCGTGTTCAAGAATTATTTGAAGCTCGTAATCCTAAAGCAAAGGCTACTATTGCTGAAATTGATGGCGTTGTTACAAAGATTAAGGAAGACCATGGTAAATATAAAATAAGTATTACAAATAAATTGGAAACAAAAGAACATATTACAAACTATGGCTCTAAACTTTGTATTGATAAAGGCGATGAAGTTCATTGCGGCGATAGACTTACAGAAGGTGCTATTAGCCCTAAGGAATTACTTGCTGTTACAGATCCAATTACAACTCAGGAATATATTTTAAAAGAGGTACAACATACATATCGTTCTCAAGGTGTTGATATTTCCGATAAGCATATTGAAATTATTGCTCGTAGAATGATTTCAAAGATTAGAATTGTTGATGGTGGTGAAACTAGATTCTTGCCTGGTGCTTTACTTAATTTCCATGAATTTACTGAGGGAAATAAGGAAGCTATAATTAAAGGTAAGAAGCCAGCTCTTGGTAGACCAATTTTACTTGGAATTACTAAGGCAGCACTTGAAACTGATTCATTCTTATCAGCGGCTTCTTTCCAAGAAACTACAAGAATATTGACAGATGCAGCAATTAAAGGAAAGATAGATCCACTTTCAGGATTGAAAGAAAATGTTATAATTGGTAAGTTAATTCCTGCTGGTACTGGTAGTAAGGCTTATAGGGATGTAGATTTTGATTTGAAGACTGAATTTATGGATGATGAACCACTAGAAAAGTTAGAGGATCAATTTATGGAGTAAGAGAAATCTTACTCTTTTTTTATTAAAAATATTTTTGATAACTTGTTTATATTTTTAAATTTGTTAATAACATATATAATTTTAATATTGACTATATTTTCATTGTGTGCTATATTATTAATGCTGATTAAATAGCTTTGCTGTTGCAAAGTTTTATTTAAGGGGTAAAATGATACACCTGG
>CALVIF010000052.1 GCA_944329395.1 uncultured Bacilli bacterium
TTAATCTTCCATATGGTACATATACAATTAAACAAGAAACAACAACAGAAGGATATGATTATGTTGAACCATTTACCATTTCAATAAAAAATAATACAGTTTTATCGTATAACCTAAAAAATTATAAAATAAAAGTACCAAATACATATATAGAAAATAATACACATCAATTTAAATTTATTAAACTTATAAAAATAATAATAGAAAATATAATAAAGGTTCTATATGCAAATAAAAATAATATATATTATAATAATTAAAATTATAATTATTACAACTTTATGCTCAAATAACTTAAAAAATAATAATTATAAAAATAATACCTTAAACAAAAATAAAAATATAATAGAAAATCAAAACATAATAGGAAAAAAACAAGTAAAAAATAACACACAAGAAAATATTATTGGAAATATTATTATTCCAAGTATAAATTTAAAAAATAACTTATATAATATTTCTAGTAAAGAAAATAATATTGAAAAGAATGTCACTATTTTAAAAGGCTCTAAAGATCCAAACAATAAAAATAGTTTAATTATTATAGCAGCACATTCAGGAGAAGGAAAAATAGCATATTTTAATAATTTAAATAATTTAAAAATAAATGATGATATAATTTTAAATTACTATAATAAAAAATACACATTTAAAGTATTATCAATTTTTGAACAAAATAAAATCGGATACATAAATATTCAAAAAAAAGAAATAAGTCAATTAATTTTAACAACATGCAGTCTTAAAAATAAAAACAAACAATTAATAATAGAAGCTATAAAAAGTAGCTAAATAATAAATAAATTTAATTAACACGTAAATATTACGTGTCTTTTTATAAAAAAAGATTATAATCAAAAGATTATAATCAATTATATATTAAACAACAAAATTTTACTCACTAAGTATTTTAATTGCTCTATCATATTGCAAATCATATTCACCAGCAACAACATAATAATCATTTTCAATATTCACCTCTTCATCAGGAGATACTCCTACACCATCTACCCACAAACCATCAGCTGTAAGCCATTTTTGTGTAGTAAATTTTAAACTAGCACCAGTAGATAATTTTATAGCACTTTGAATAGTTCCTTTACCATAAGATTTATTTCCAATAACAGTGGCATTTTTATAATTGCTTTGAAAACAAGATGCTAAAATTTCTGAAGCAGATGCAGAATTATCGTTTAATAAAACAACAACCGCATAATTTTTCCCTTTTTTACCATCAGAATAAATTTTCTCAATATTTCCCTTTGTTTCAATTTGATACAAAACAGTCTTATTATTGAAAAAAAGTGACAAAATTTTATTAACCTGAGACAAATGACCACCTGAATTATCACGAACATCGATAATTAATCCAGAAATATTTTGCTTCTCCAAATCACCTAAATGACTTTTAAATTGATCAAATGTATTAGAAGCAAAAACATCTATATCAATAAAACCAATATTCTTATTATTAACTTTATTAATCTTACTAAAAACAGAAGGAATAATAATTACATCGCGTGTTAATAAAAAACTTTTTTCTTCAGTCCCACGTTTAATTTTCATTTTTACCTTTGTTCCATCTTTACCATCTAGCAATGACATTACTTCTTCAATTGAAGCATTTGAAACATTTTTATCATTAATTTCTAAAATAACATCACCAACCTGCAAACCAACCTTTTCAGCAGGACTATTATCAAATATTTCAACAATAGTTTTTTCAGTATCACCAAAACTTACTTTTGTACCAATACCTACAAAACTACCATTAATCAATTGATTAAAATTAACAGTATCAATTGAATCCATATAATAAGAATTAATATCTCCTAATGAACCAACCATACCATTTATTGCAGCATTGAGTAAATCTTCATTATTTACATCATCATAATAGTTTTCCAAAATTGTATTATAAGTATTTAATAATTCATTTGTATAATTATCATTAGTGTTAGAATTAAAACCTTTACCATAAGTCAAAATACAACCGGTTATAATACCAAATAAAATTGAAATAACAATTACAACAGCTACCTCAATTGTATTAAATGAAGATTCTTTATTACAATCAAAAATATTATCGAAATATTTACGGGCTTTTGTAAAAAGCTTCTTCCTTTTTCCTTTAAAATTCATTTTAATCACCTCAGTATACTACAATAATAGAATATCATAACAAGATAAAAAATAAAACTTATTTTAATAAAAAGAAAAAGACTAAACAGTCTTTTTACAATTTTCTACTTTAAAGTATCAGTAATATCATCAATACCATCAATATATTTATCAATCTTACCATCAGAAAATTTAATCAAAGTTGGTCCAGAAATTTGTAATTCTGATGCTTTACTTGCAGTAGTATTAGACTTTTCACTACTAAATTGAGAATTTAACGCATTTGACATATCGACGGTATAAAGATATAAATCCTTGTCAGCTGAACGATAAGAAGAAATAACTGAATTTAAATCAAAACTAACATCATCATCATCAGTTTCATAATATAACACATAATATTCATCATCTTTTAATGAAAAACTAGTTCCAATTAATATTTCATCAAATTGAATTTCGACCTCATTATTATTATCATTATTAACATCATCTTTTCCTAAAATGAATACAGTTAATAAATAAAATATTCCAATAAAAACTAAAACAGAAATTGTAATTATAATAATTTTTTTTGCATCACCAAGTACTTCATTTTTTTCAATTTGCTTTTTTACATTTTTTATATTTTCTTTATTATCTTTTTTCTTCACAATAATCACCAAAAACATTATAACATAAGAAAAAAAGACGGTAAAGTCTTTATTTCATCGTAGGTAATACATTTATAGATTGAGCAATTTCTATCAACTCATCTTGTTTTAATACATCACTAATAATGTAATATTCAATACCATTACTTGTCCAAGATAAAGAATTATTAGTCATTACTCCCAAAGAATCCATTAACTGAAAAGGTTCACCATAAGTAGGAATTATTGTAAATTCATTTTCAGCATTAGCAGTTTCTTCAACTAGTATGAAAGGTTTTTCTCCATCAAAAGTCATTATCACACGTTCACCATCGCTTTTTTGAACCTTTTCCTCACTAACCAACTTTGTTCCAGAAGGAATAACTAATGGATAAATTGAATCATCTAATTCCATAACACTTTTAAACATTTCTTTAGAAGAGGAAAATGTACTCATAATAGTTTCAAGTTCAAAATAATCATCTTTAAAAGTTGGAGAATAATCAATACTCTTAAATTTCATCGACATATGAATAATATTATTTGAATCATAAACTTTTACCTCTTTAATATTTAATTTTTTATCAATTTCTATTGTTTGACTAACCAATTTTTTATTATTAGGATAATTAACATTGGTAGAAAAAATATAACCATTATCTATTTTTTTAAATGTCCTATCATCGCTATTTTTAATATCATTTAACAAAGCACTTAATAAATATATTTGAGAATTACTATAAGGCCAATCACTTTGAAATTTAAAACTTTTATTAAGCGAAGGAGTTAATACGTAAACACCATCATTATTTTTTAAAATTACTTGAGTATGATTATTATCAACATTAGTTATAGTTACTTTATAAAATTTTTTCTCTTTATAACTAACCTCCACATCATAATTGTATACATCATCATTATTAATAATTTCCAATTCACCTGACAATTTATACGCATTTAATTTATTAATTTTATTTTCTAAATCTTTTATAACATCATTTTCACTATATTTGCCACATCCATTAATAAAAAAAAGCATAACAATCATCAAAATTATTATTTTTTTCATAATTCACCCCATTCAAATTCTAATTAATTATATGAGTAAAAAAATTTAATATAACAAAAAAAAAGAATAGCCTAAGCTATCCTTCTTTAGTAATTCTAATTTTAACTTCTTTTGTTTTGGATTTATAATTTAATCTTACATCAGAACCTTGAACATTTACTTTTACTTCATGTTCACCAACACCATAATTTTCTAAATCAACATAAGCTTTAATTGAAGATGCATCAAGACTATTAATAATTTCAGCACTACCAGAAACAACAACAGTAATTTCACTATCTTCTTTTGTTAAGGCTTGTGCTTTATAACCATCTGGAACATTTTCAGCACTTACTTTAACACCAGTAAATTCTTTAGTAATTGAATTATCAACTTTAACCTTAACTTTCAAATTTTTAATACTTATATCAGTAATTCCTGCTGGTTTCTTCAAAGTAACATTAAATTCTTTATCAGCATCAAGACCAGCAACATCAATTGTAACTTCTAAGTTTTCTAACTTCTCAATTGCTTTCTCATCACCATAAACAACAACAGAAGAAACATCACTTTCAATCGATTTTATAGATTTACCAACAGCTAATGCACCATCAGGAACAATTTTTATTGGAATCTCCTTATGAGGTGATGTAATAGTAACCTTAGCATCAACAGTTTTAGGAACTATCTCAACATCAATTATTTTACCATTCGTATCATAAGCAACAAGAGGAACATCTCTAACCGTTATTTCACCAGCTTCCGGATTTGGAATTTCATTAACATCTAGCAAAGCTCTAACAGATGCTACTTGCTTTAATTTATATTCAGCACCTTTTACAATAACCTCCGTTCTATCAAGTTCAACATTTTTTATTGATAACTTACTATCTAAATCATCCTGATGTAACAAATCATAAGTTAAACTTCTTGTAATACTCTTTTTATCATAAATTTTAACAGTTATTCTCTCAGGATCAAGTTTATATTCTATTGATTTTAATCTTTGAGTATATTTCATAGTAACTTCATGTGTACCAGGTTTAAGCCCAGTTAAATCAACAGAAACATTTTTAGATGGCGATTGTTTTGATAAAAAAATATGAATTCTCTGTCCAACTAAAGTAATATCTACTGTTTCAGGTATCCCTTCAACAACATATAATTCATCATTATAAATAGCAGTAACGGGCTGATTTTCAATAATTTCAGCATATTGATCAATCATAATATCAGAATCTTGATCAATAATAATAAAAACAGCAAATGCTAAAACTAAACTAATAACCAACAAAGTTGACTTTTTACCTATAAGTCGATCAAAATTTTTAGAATTATCTTTTAATAAGTTAGTCACAATTAAAATAAACTTAGTAATTGGAGTAATTAACCATTTATCAAAAAAAATTCCAATATGTCGAATCAAACGTCCAATCACTTTAAGCACTTTTTTCATAAATATCTTCCTCTTCTGTATCATCAAATTCAATATCTTGTTTAGGTCTTAATTCGTCAATTAATAACATTCTTGTATCGTCAATTGTTAAATTGTACAATAGCTCACCTTTCAATGCAACTGATATTCTTCCAGTTTCTTCAGAAACAACAATACAAATTGCATCAGTCTCTTCAGCTAAACCTAAAGCAGCTCTATGTCTTGTTCCTAAACGTCTATTAATCTTTTGACTATTACTTGTTGGAAAAACCGCTCCAGCACACGTAATTCTATCACCTTGAATTATTACGCCACCATCATGTAAAGGATTACCTTCATAAAAAATAGCAACCAACAAATCACTAGATAAATCTGCATATAATTTTTTTGCTTTATCAATATAATTTCCTAAACTAATATCTCTTTCTAAAACAATTAAACCGCCAATACGTTCTTTTCTCAAATAATCAACAGCATTAACTATTTCATAAACCATTCTTTCACGTTCATCAACTGTTAGAACTTTATGACGACCTAGTAACTGACTTCTTCCAAGTTGTTCCAAAATATTCCTAATCTCAGGCTGAAAGATAACAATAATAGCCATCGGTCCCCACTGAATAATATATTCAAGCAAAACTCCAATAGTAGTAAATCCTAACCTGTCACTAACAAGTTTCAAAATTATTACAAAAGCTACTCCCTTAAATAATAGCGATAATTTAACATTATTTTTTATATTTTTTAAAATTAAATAAAAAATTAACCAAACCAAAGAAATATCAATAATTTTCCTAAATAAGGACAATAAATCAGCAATAATAGTTCCCATAAATCTCTCCTTTAAAGTCTCTATATAAGTATATCTAAAAAAATAAAATTAGTAAAGTTTATAAATAAGTTAATATTTTCATTTAATGTTCATATAATTTGAATTATCACTTAAATTTTCAGTCACAGCATTCTTTGATAAATCAACATTTTCTATTTGACTTTTTTGAACATTTTGTAATGAATCAATTTTACTTAATCCATTTGAATTACTTAAAGAAGATTTTACACTACTACCATTAATAACATTTAAAGTACTAGAAACAGAAGCAACTTCTTGTGGATTAATTATAACCGTAGACTTACTTGTATTATCTTTAACATTTAATACTTTATTATTAACTAAATTTGAATCTACTGGTGATGACTCAACATTTTTAGATATATTAACAAATTTCTCTTCACCATTTTCATCAAGCATTATAACATGTGAAGCCCAAAATTTTTTTTCCTCTTCTTTTAACTTTTTATTTCTAAAAATTAATAATAATATACATAAAAAAATAAAAATAGAACAAATAATAGAAATGACTATATAAAGATTTCCACTTAATATATCCCTAAAAAAAACAATTATACTTTCCACTTAATCACCCCTATCATACATAATAATAATATCATTTTAAAAAAAAATTATCAATATTAAGAATTAAAACAAAAAAAAAGACCAAAGCTAAATTATGCTTTTATCGGTCTTCTAGCATCAGAGTCAATATGTGCAAACAATATACCAATATTAAATAGACCACAAATGCCAACCAAAGTATAAATTATTTTAGTAAACAAAGTTTCAGTGCCAAATAAAGTAGCAACTAAATCAAAATCTAAAATTCCAATTAATCCCCAATTAATAGCACCAATAATTGTAATAACTAATAATACTTTTTGTAATGTTTCCATATTTTTACCTCCTAATTATAGGATTGACAAAAAAATAAAAAAAATTCAAATATTTGACACAATATATTTTTTTTAGTAATCTATATGCAAAAAGAGGTATAATATGATAAAAGTTGGTATAATATTTGCAATGGAAGAAGAATTAATAGAATTACTAAAATTTTTAAAATTAGAAAATAAATACAAAATTTTTGATTTAGAATTTTATGAAGGAAAACTTTACAATATACACTGCGTACTGGTTAAATCTGGAATAGGAAAAGTAAATGCTGCAAGGACGACTCAAGTTTTAATAGATAATAAAAAAGTTGATTACATATTTAATATTGGTGTTGCGGGCGGAATTGATAATAATTTAAAAATTGAAGATATTATAATAGGAAAAAATTTAATACAACATGATTTTGACATAACAGCATTTAATCATAAAAAAGGATATATCCCAGAAATTGGAATATATATAAACACTAATAAATATTTATATGAAACTGCAAATCATGTTTTAAAAAACGACGATTTATTTAATGTCACATCAGGAACAATAGCATCTGGAGATATTTTTTGCACAGACAAATTAATGGCGAAAAAAATAAATCAAGAATTTAACGCATTATGTATTGAAATGGAAGGTGCAGCTATAGCTCAAGTATGTTACTTATGCAACATTCCATTTTTAATTTTAAGAAGTATATCGGATACTCCAAATAATAATAATACATTAACATATGAAGAATTCTTAATTTCAAGCAGTAAAAAAATAGCTTATGCAATGAATAAAATTTTAAAAAAAATTGGTGAGGATAACATCTAATTAAAAATCACAAAATTATATACATATCAAAATATTATAATTACATATATTATTTTATTTTAAAATTATAAATAGATATATAATAAATTAAATTACGCAATATCTATTCTAAAAAATATATTTTTATGTTATAAAATTATTATATAAAGCTTAATTAAAGGAGGAAATAGAAATATATGTCAAAATTAGATGATTATTTAGGAATAGAAAGTTTAGATGATAACATAGCAGATAAAAATTCAGAATACGCCTATATTGCTTATCTTGAACCTATTGAAATAACAGATGTAAATTCCAAAGGAGAATTAGTACAATTTAATAGAGCTAGTTTAGAAGATCAAATAGATTTAATACCTGCTAAACAATTAGAAAAATTATCTGAACAATTTCCAAATAAAGTTACTGGAAAAATCATTAAATATGGTAATCTTGAAAACATCGCTAGCTTATGCTTTGATAAATTAAAAAAAGAATATTCTAAATTAAAAGAAACAGATGAAGACGTAGACTCAAGAATTCAACAATTAGAATCATATGCAATAGATGGAAGATTATGTGCTGATCACCAAAATGAATCAAGTTTAAATGATTTAGCTAATAAAGTTTTTAATGTTCAAGAAGCAATTAGAGATTTACAAAGTAAAAATTTAAACAATTCTGGTACAAGAAAAAAATAATTACAATTTAAAATTATTGTTAAAATTTAACAAACTCCACAATCTTTGTGGAGTTTTATATAAATATATCTTAATACCTAGTAAACATTAAGATAAATAATGGAAAAATAATATGGAGAAAAAAATAAAACAATTTTTCTATGAGGCATTAAATGGACATTATAACTCAAAATTATCTAAAGAGTTAAATGTTGAAGAAGTTTTAGACTATGCTATTAAAAATAATAAACTTAATGAGTTTAAGTTTTTAGTAACTCCACAACAATATGATGATGGAAGTGTTAGAATAA